>NZ_JBBOBV010000002.1:0-55258 GCF_038000345.1 Paenibacillus sp. FSL E2-8871
TTGCAAATGCCGATCACTGGCTTGCGGAGATCTTCTTCGGTGTATCCCATAGACTTCGTGAAGGAACGATGGATAAATCCCCATAGATCTTTTTCCTGAAAATAAGCCTCGCTCTTCAACTTACCGCCTGATTCAGCCACACTCTCCTCGCTGTCTCTGCACTCCGCCATGACCCCATCTCCTTTTAACAACCTCGCTTATAGACCAAGCACTTAATCCCTCAGATAAAACCAAGAATCTCCGGTGTTAGACGATGTATTATGTCCTCGATAAATTTTCGCGGTATTTGTGGCAGCTTCGTTCCCTCCGCTAGATCATTGATATGGTACAGAGCATCTAGCATCTTCTGTGTCCCAAAGAACGGATAATCCGACCCAAACAATATTTTATCTTGAACCCCATATTCCATCGCAGACACCAGTGCATTGTAAAATTGCCAAGGTCTACTTCCTAAAGCAGAAACATCCATATACAGATTAGGATGCTTGCGCACCAATGAAATACATTCATCAATCCAGGGATGACCCATATGCGCTACAATCATCTTCAGCTTCGGAAAAGCACGGGCAATCGGGTCCAGCATCGCCGGCCTTGATGCATCCAGATAACCCTCCGGTACAAAAGAGGTTCCTTGATGCCATAGAATAGGTACATCTAGCTGTTCTGCTTTGGCATAGAGGGCATAATGCCTGGGATCATCAGGATAAAAGTTCTGATAGATAGGCGCAAGCTTCAACCCTTTTAATCCCATCTCACGAATCGCAGTCTCAAATTCAGCAACACAATCCAGATGATTGGGATCTACACTTGCAAAACCGAATAATCGATCCGGATCCGTGCGACAGTAATCTGCGACATAAGCATTCGGCACAACCAGTCCCGTTGCATGCGCTGCCATGGCCAATACGATAGCACCAGAGAATCCTTCCAAATTACTACGATGTTGCTCGGGGGTTGCTTCGATATTCATATCCGGTCCCCAAGCCCGTTTGATCGCCTCATCCGTAGGTCCTGAAACCATTCCCGGTCCAAACAAATGAGTATGACAATCGAAGATCATCCCTACTCCCTCCTATTCGCTAACCATCGTATTTGTAATGGCACCAAGCTTCTCAATCTGCACCGTGACCACATCACCAGCTTGCAAATAGACCTGATCCTCTGGAGGGTAACCCATCACTACGCCTTCTGGTGTTCCAGTCAAGATAATATCCCCCGGCGAAAGCGTCATACACTGGGATACATAGCTGACAATCTGCTTGCAATTAAAAATCATGTCAGAAGTGTTGGAGTTCTGACGCAGTTCACCATTCACCGTGCACTGAATATCGAGCTGATTGGGATCGCCTACTTCATCCGCAGTGACTAAGTAAGGCCCAATGGGTGAAAATTTATCGCAAGACTTTCCCGCTAGCCATTGACTCGTCCGCATCTGTAAATCCCGCGCCGACAAATCATTAGCCGTACAATACCCGAAGACATAATCCAGTGCATCTTCCTCCGTCACATATTTCGCGGTTCGTCCGATGACGATACCAAGCTCTGCCTCGTAGTCCACCTTCTGGCTGTTCCTCGGAAGCGGAACTTCTGAGCCATGTCCGGTTAGTGTATTGTTAAATTTATTGAACAGGATGGGAAATTCGGGAATGGCCATCCCAGTCTCTTCCGCATGCCGGCGATAATTAAGGCCAATACAGATGATTTTTCCAGGATCAGTAACACAGGGACCGAATGCTAACTCATCTTCCTGCTTCAGCCAGGATGGATTCACTTCTCCTTCAGGCAGCTCATTCACAAAAATCCTCAGTTGGTTAAGTGCATCCTCCCCACCATCAAGCAATTGCTTAACCGTTACTGGAACCTCCGTCCGAGTGGATAATGCAGTCTGTGCCGCCTCAATATCCACCACACCACGGTCGGTTAGAACGCCCATATGATCATCTTCTTTTTGCAAAAAGGTAACTAGCCTCATCTATAACACTCTCCTTCACTTTATGCATTTTTTCCGAAGACAAGGCCACCATCCACATATAGCGGCGAACCCATTACAAACCCGGACTCATCGGAAGCTAGAAATAGTGCAGCTCGTGCCACATCCTCAGGTTTGCCAAGCTCACCGCTAAGCTGTCTACGCTTAATGGCCGCAACCGAAGCCTCTGGATCCAGAGAAGTCTTCAAATAACCTTCTACAAACGGAGTCATAATCGTACCTGGTAGCAGCGCATTTACACGAATGCCGTAAGGTGCATAATCAACCTGCATTGCTTTAGTTAAAGATAGAACAGCTCCCTTAGAAGCACTGTAGGAAGCTCGCTCTGCGACTCCGATTTCGGCGATGCCAGAGGACATATTAATGATAGAACCCTTCTTGGTCTTCATCATATAAGGGAGGACAGCCTTGCAGGTTAAGAACACACCCGTCACATTAACCCGCATGACCCTCTCCCATACTTCCTCGGAAACCTCATGTACCGCACCCACGCCACTGATTCCTGCATTATTAAAGAGCACATCGATACGTCCAAAAGTATAAAAGACTTGATCAGCCATCACGGTAGTACTGCTAGCATCGGTTACATCACAGGGTATGAACATCGCATTTCCACCCGTCGCCTCTATTTCAGCGACAGCGGCTTTTCCTGAATCCTCTTGGACATCGGCAATGATTACTGTCGCTCCTTCTGAAGCGAATAAAGCAGCCGTGCTTTTTCCAATCCCCGAGCCTGCTCCGGTTATAATGACGATCTTATCTTTGAGTCGCATCGCTTCGCCTCCTCATCTTACTCCTTAGCCTGAAAGTTTCCGGGCAGCAAGCCGTTCACTCCGGGCTTAACCATAAACAAACCGCCAGCAAACGGATAATCACGTAACTCTTTCTCGTGCATCCCCATCCTTGCAGTTGTAATGTAGAGTTCCGTTAGATCACTGCCTCCAAAAGTACACGAGGTCACCAGTGGTGCTGGAACTCGAATGAGTCCAAGCTGCTCACCCGTCTCCGGGTTCCATCGTGATACACAGCCGCCGCCCCAGTGGGCGACCCAAAGCATGCCTTCACTATCTATTGTCATTCCGTCCGGATAGCCAGTTGTTGTAGGAATTCGGAACGCTACTCTTCGGTTACTTATCCTTCCAGACTTTTCCTCGTAATCAAATACATCCACCTGCCTAGTCGGCGTATCAATGTAATACATCTTGCTCCGGGAATAGTCCCAAGCCATTCCGTTCGAGCAGCCGATGCCGGATAACAATTGGTGTGTGAAACCATCAGGCTCCACGACGTAGAAACCTCCGGAATCCGGCGCATCATTGTTCAAGCTTATCGTTCCCACCCACAGTCGGCCTTGTCGATCGCATTTGGCATCATTTAATCGGTTGAGTGGTAGCTCTGCTTCTATCGAAGTCAATAAGACAGGAGAATTCTCAGCTTGAGAGAGATAGACCCCATCCTCCATAGCCAATAGAAGTCCTCCTGTTGTCGTAGGAATAACTGCACTGACCATTTGGTCGAAAGAGCGAACTACTTCACCACCAGTGATCGGGTCGTATATTCTAAGCTTCTTACCCGTTATATCGACCCAATACAACTGTTTGGATTCGGCATCCCAATGCGGCCCTTCACCAAGCTCAGCCTGAGCATCAATCATCAATTCTGCCTGAATTTCTGTAATTTCCAAAACGTTCACTCCTTCTTCTATTTACAGCTCACTACCATTAGCCAAATGTCCACCATCCACACGAATGGTTTCTCCCGTTACATAGGAGGCTTCATCAGAAGCCAGAAAAAGAAATACATTGGCCGCTTCCCTTATCGTTGCCGCCCGCTTCATCGGTGTATGCTCCGAATAAGCCGGGAGTTTAGAAGCTTCGCGCAGCTTGCGGTCGAGGGGTGTATCCACAAATCCCGGTGCTACTGCGTTTACCCGGATCCCATAAGCCGCCAGCTCCACTGCCATCGATTCGGTTAGCAGTATAACAGCAGCCTTAGAAGCATTGTAATGCGCGAGCTCCGAGCTTGCTGATAGACCATTTTTGGAACTCATATTTATAATGGCGCCTCCGCCACCCTGAGAAATCATTTGTCTCGCTGCAAGCTGACCTATTAAATAAACCGCCCTTACGTTGATATCAAATACTGCATCCCAATGCTCAACCGAGATGTCAAGAAAGTGTTCACGAAAGGCGATTCCGGCATTGTTCACTACAATATCTATCCCACCGAACCTTTCAAAGGCTTGGGCAACAGATTGTTCTAACTGTGAGACATCGCGAAGATCACATATCTCTACTGCAGCTTTTTCACCATAATCCTTCAAGGTTTCAAGTGCAATAAGAAGCTCACCCTCACTTCGGTCCAGCAACACCACCTGAGCGCCTTCTTCCAGAAATCGATGGGCGATTCCCAGTCCAATTCCTCTTGCTGCACCTGTGATTAGCGCTCTTTTGCCAGCCAGCCTCATGTATATCACTCCCTCGAATCTTGTTCAGAGCACCCCGTATTTATCGTAGACCTGCCGCAAGGTATATCCTTCGAGCAGTTCATCCCGTGTATGATTCTCGCGAGTCACCTTATCCATGGCTAATTGGAACACTTCATCGATGATGGCGCCCGGAATCACAACGATACCATCACGATCACCAAAGATTACATCTCCGGGATGGACCATTACGCCACCGCATAGCACCGGAATGTCATAGTCGATAACAATTCCACGCCCTTGAGAATCAACAGGTTTGGTCCCGGTAGCAAAGACAGGAAAACCAAGCTCCAGAATTTTAGCAGTATCACGGATTAGTCCATCTACAATGGCTCCGCGGCCACCTCTCATTTTGGAAGCCGTAGACAATAGCTCTCCCCACAGTCCGTTCTGCCGCGATTCATTCGTACACCCGATGACAATCTCACCGGGCTTAACGCTGTCCACCGCCTCAATCTCCTTCGTGTACGGATCTTCCGGCAAATGATGAATATCCACAGACAGAATGGTCTTTGCTCTTCCGGCAACGATCCAGGTAGGATCTATCGGGTTGATATTTTCCCGCATCACCTGATTACGATAGCCCAATTGATCCAACGTGTCAGAGATTACCGCAGAGTAGAGCTTTTCACACATGCTATCGAACAATTCCTGATCCTTCATAGGCGATTCCATCCTCCTCAAAGTTTTGTGCTTACAGCATCCTCATTTATTTAAACGCACCGGTTGGCCTGCATGAGCAGATTGATAAGCGGTAAGTGCAACCTCTGTGGATCGGAGCCCATCTATTCCCGAAATCGGTACCTCCACCCCTTTTAGAAGCGCCTGTACAAAAGCCTTCAGCATCAGTTCATTCATGTCATCTCCCCAGAAGGACCAGTTCCCTTTGCCAGATGCTCTTCCGTATACATTGTTTTTTTGGTTAAAAGCATCTATGGAGATGACACCTTTAGTTCCAATGATTTCCAGGGTCACATCCCCCCATGTGGGGAAGCCGGGATTGCGTGACCAGCTAGGATCCAGCACTCCGAACACACCATTTTCAAAAGTTACATGCACCATTCCAGCATCATCGATCGTCCGCTTGCGCTCTGAATCAAATAAGGTATCCGCATAGGCATACACCTGTTCTACAGAAGAACCGGAGAACCAGTTCATCAGATCCATCACATGCACAGTGTGATCTAGAACTGCACCGCCTCCCGATAGGGCTTCATTAGAGAACCATCTAGGTCCCGGAAAAGAACCTCTGTTAGTTCCTTTAAAAGCGATAATTTCACCAATATCGCCGCGATCTAGTGATTCCTTAGCCCGCACAACCGGAGTGAGGAAGCGGCAAGGAAAGGCTGTCATAAGCTGTACTCCCTCTTCAGAGCAGACCGAAATCATGCGTTGCATTTCTTCTACTGACAGACCTAGCGGCTTCTCGCACAGTACATGCTTGCCCGCTCGGGCTGAAGCGATGGTTAGCTCAGCATGATAGACATTTTCCGAGCAAATAATTACGGCATCTATATTCGCATCTTCCAGAAGTTCCTTGTAGTTAGCATAATAGGGAATTGAATGACGTTCTGCGAGCGCCTGTGTGCGCTCCGGCACCTCATCAGCAATTCCACTGACCGTCACTTCAGACATGTGCAGTAAACTTGCCAAATAGTCAAAAGCATGCGCATGCGCGAAACTGATCATGCCAATATTCAAACGGCTCATTAAATATCCCCCTTCACTTCAAGCTTCACCGGTTGATGGGTCATTGCCGATTGCTGAGCGGCTTCAGCCCAGCGTACAGCTTCCAGCGCATCCTGCGCAGTGACTATCGGCTCTTCCTCACTTGTTAGACAGCTTAGAAAATGCTCCAGTTCCAAATAATACGGATCCTTCAGCAGCACACTCGAAGGCGTCTCCACAAATCCCGATGTAGAGCCCGTCGTTATCGACTTGCGAATATGCAGACTTTCGCCATCCCCGGTCCCGCCTGAGATGATTCCTTCCACATGCGCATATTCAAAAGAGGAATGGAACGTCCCTGGATACCCCCAAAATGCTTCAAGCTGTGCAATGGTTCCATTCTTGAACCGGAAAGTGGCTGAAGCATAATTTATGTCTTCCGACTGGTGCTGGAACGCATATACTTCACGGGCTTCACCAAAAGCCCCACGAATGTAGTCAATGTCGTGAATCATTAAATCCATAATGACGCCACCGCTAAGAAATGGATCCCGAAACCACGCTTGCACGTTTCCGGGATGTGAACCCGCCCGTTTAGCATGGTATATTCCGCCTTGAACACTGCCAAGCTGCGTTATTCCCTCCGCAAGCTGTCTATAAGAAGGAAAGAAACGAACGACATGGCCCACAAACAAACGTACACCGCGCTCGTTGCAGTAACTAATTGCTTCTTCCGCTTCTTGCGAAGTGAGTGCGAGCGGCTTCTCACAGATCACATGCGCTCCATGGTCAGCCGCAATCCGTACCAGTTCTACATGCAAATAAGTCGGCACAGCAATACTGACCACCTCTGGCTTTACCTGCTCGAGCATTTCTTGTACAGATGTAAAATAGCTAACGCCCACTAAAGTTCCTAGCACCTCAGCGGCTTTTTCAACGATGTCACATACGGCGACAAGCTCAGCTTCGGGCATGGACTTGTAGCGATCCGCATGAACAGTCCCCATGCCACCGCATCCAATCACTGCTGTCCTAATCAATACACTACACTCCTTTCAGATTGTGCTTTCCTTTACAGACGAACATCAGCACCGCTTACCCGGCTTTCGTTGGCCGCTTCGATGAAGCGAATCAACTCTAGTGTTAGGGAAGTTCGTACCGGTGGAGAGTCCCCTCGCGCCATAGCTATAAATTTCTTTAGTAATTGCTGATGTCCTGCGTTGTAATTTGCTCCGAGCGCGTTAATTCCGTTGCTCCCCCGTTCACGGTGCAATACGATATAGAAATCAGAGCCGCCTGTACGATTTCCGCGGATCGTCCCGATTCGCCCGTCCTTCCACTGGCCGACTACCCATTCTTGCGCATCGTTACTGACGGCACGTACGCAATGGCAACCTTCTCCAAGAGCGGCATATAACATCTCAGCAGCGTGTATACCATACCAGAATAACCCCGGTTGTGTCGGCTGAAGATCGAGTGGTCCAGTGCAATCCGCACCTAGAATAGCACCTGCACTTTCATCCTCTAAGAGGGCTACCAGCGGTCCACCGAAACGTAGCATAGAGCTGGAGAAAAATGGCGTTCCATACCTCTCCGCCAATTCCACAATCACCTTCGCATCTTCAGAAGAAACCGCTAACGGCTTGTCAATGAATACTGGCTTTCCGTAAGGAGCCAGCACCGCAAATTGTTCCTTGTGCACTCTCCCATCTACAGAAGTCAATAGAATCGCATGGGATCTCTCCGCAACTTCTTCTATAGAATCGAGCAATTCAACCCCATAGCGCTCCTGCAATTCACGGCTAATCGGTCTCACACGTGAATAGCTTAGCTCGAAATCAAGAGAACCCCCCGGATAACCGCAGTGGAGCCTGCCACCCGGAATATATAGCGGATGAGATTCATCATTTAGCAGCGCCGCGAAAATCCTGCTATGTGAAGTGTCCATTCCTACCATACCGATCTGCAACTCTTCCATTTCAACAACACCTCTTATTCGGTTGACAGCCCCATGGAGTGATCCACTTATTTAAGAATTAAACGTTCTTCCCTGAAACGTTCAAGTAGTTCCATGTATTCTTTTCCTACTTGTTCGATGCTGTAAGTAGTTCTAGCTTTCTGTTCTCCCAATGACTTCAAACCTTCCCTCAGACTATTCTGCTCCAGCAGTGCGCTCAATCTGTCCACACACTCCTCTTCATTGCCTGATTCGTATAGGGAAACACTTAACGGACCATCCAATAATTCCGGCAACGCCCCTACACTCGGAACCACTACCGGACACCTGCAGGCCATCGCCTCCAGTACGGTCATCCCAAAAGATTCATTGGTCGTGGTACTAATATATAACCCACCATTCTGCGCAACCGATGAATAATAGCGATGCATCTCATCGTAATCCACTTTGGGAATCCACTTGAAATGCTTAATCCCCTGCTGTTCTACCTTTAACATCAGCTGTTTCTTGATCTCGTCGGGAGCAGTATATCCCCCAACAAGCATAAATTGCAGCTCTGGCATCTTGGCATTCAGCTTTCCAGCAATGTTCAAATAGGACGACCAGTTCTTGTGATCATCCAGTTTACCCACCCACAAAATAGTGGCAGGCTCCTGCTCAATACCCGCTTCATATCGGAACAAATCGGTATCCAGGCAATTATTAATATGATAAGCACCCGCTATGCCGATACCGTCCAAATAATCCTTCATGTAAGCGGAGGGAGTGATCACATAGTGAAAAGGCAAACTATCTTTCGTTGCGGCCAACTTCTGCAGGGGTTCGGAATAGGTGGTATGTACCTCATGAATAATAACCTTTCCCTCTTGTACAGGCCCAAGCGCTTCATACAGCTCGTAAGTATCAATAGTAATAATGACATCGAAATCATAGACTTCCATGTAGCTCTTAATCTCTTCAACCGTCCCCAGAATTCGGACATGCTCGTATCCATCAAAAGCACTTGCCCCGCCGTAATCTTCCAAAAAAGCAAAATGCACTTCCGAGTGGTGCCGCAAAAATTTAAGTCTATTTGCAAGTTGAGTGGTTACCCCACCTAGAATACAGAATTTATAAAAATATAAGATTCTCATCATTCCTCACCCTTCGCCAAGGATAGTGCAGACCTTACTTGTGCATCCGATACAATGCTGTAGTTCTTGCAAAAAATAGATCACCCTCACGGTCCATTGCCAGCAGCCGCGCATCGTCATCCAACACCTCAAGCTCCTCACTCCGCATATTAAACTTGAACAAGCGATTCATCGACACGCCGTACAACATGCCTTCCTTGTAGAGCAATTCATTACCACTGCGCCAAAAATGAGTCACTACATTCCAGTCCATGGGGAACAATGAGTAAGTCTTTATAGTTTGCTTCAGCTGTGGATCGAACCGAAATAACAGTCCCGCCGTCAAACCCCAAAGATGCCCTGCATCATCTAGAACCAAAGCAGAAATAGCCCTTTCCCCTTGCACCGGTACACCTTCCCATACTTTGCAGCGCTTCTCTAGATCCCAAATCATTAGAGAGGCATCCGCACGCTGAGGAGCAATCCCAAGTCCACCCCAGACGGACCCTCCAGCAAACAATAGCTGATCTCTACAGGTCAAGGACACCACACTCTGCAGCGGCAAAAGATTTCTAAATACCTCACGCGCACCGCTCGCAGGATTGTACAGTGTCAACGCTCCTCCATGCCGACCATAGGAAGGAACCGTTCCAATTGCCAGTTCTTCTCCTGCCCAAGCCCAAGCAAAAGGGCGGTCCTGCTCCTCTTCCTGTAAGGAAAATAGCAGCTCTGGATTCTCTCCCGGCTTCCAATCTTCATTCGGGTCATATTTGAAAATATTCGCTCGCGGATATACACCTAGATAAAGACAATCGCTCCCAGCAAGCATACCTTCCGTCTGACCAATGCCCCGATATGAAATGATCTCGTCGGCTGCCTTATCGAATCTGGCCAGCCCACCTGCGAAATACCCTCCGATATAGAGAGCATCATCAGGTCCATAGGTCATAGACTGCAAATGGACCGATTGACCTTGCAGGCCGAAGTCTTTGACCGTATACCGATCCGTCGCCGGATCGTAAATCCAGCAACTCCCGTCCCTGTATACACCCGTTAAACAGCGCTCTTTCCGATTTAGAGCATGGTTATTCAGCCAGCCATAATCACCTGCCGGCTCTGGCATAGCTAGTGAAGTAACGAACAGGCTTCCAGTCCGGACATCATAACGCTGCAAATAGTCATCTTTAATGAAATACACATTTCCCAGCTCATCCGGAGGCGAAACACTAAGTCCACTCACATGATCCACAGTGTCTCTCCACTCCTGCAGTTCCAGATCATAAATATACAACCGTGCAGACGGTGTAATCCGAGCAAAAAGCTTACCCTGAACGATGTTCAAGTCATAAACCAGTTGCTCGCCTTTACATTCATCCGGTAGCCTGATTTCCGAGCGTTCTCCCGTCTCCGTATCCAGTACAACAATATGCGGGGTTTGTGTACCAACTCCCACATAGAGCTTACCGTTCCACGCTTCCATAGAACGTGCATACTGTTCTCCAGCTACCATAACACCGTAATCCCTAAACACTACTGTCGCTGGGTCATACTGGAACACTTTCCCCCCAGGATAACATCCCCCATAGATCCTGCCTTGCGTATCTGCTGCCAACCGCCACGTATAGAATTCACCGGGAATCATCTCACCCAGGTTCTCCACACCATTCTCATGAGTGTACCTGTACAACATACCGCTTCCCCCGATATACACTCCGCTGGTTGTTAAGACTACACCCCAGCAATGATCCGAGCCTTCCAGCGCATACCGTTCCACCGCTTGTTCACCGCTCGGGTCTAGAACAAATAAGATACAAGGACTTCCGGAAGAAACAGCGTAGATCCGGTCTGCCCCTTGCCATGTTCCATAAGCTGAAGCCCAAACCGCCAGACCGTTCAGTGGTTCACCGATCCGCAGCGCCTTCATCTGCTCCCGCCTTCTTTCGTCAGCTGTTCCTTCACCTTCGTTTCACATCCAGAGACTGCTGCAGGATAAGCTAAGACCGCTCCCAACAGATCCACGGGGTCCTCTGCATAACGCCGAAATGCTTCTTCACAGCGTTCGACCGGGAATATTGCGCTAATCAACGGCTTCACCTGAATGTCCCCTTCAGAGATTAACCGAATATATTCAGCCATATTACGACCTTCCGTCCACCGCACGTAGCCGTAAGGATAGTCGATCCCCTTCCGCTCATAGATAGGATCATATCGTCCGGGACCTCCGGCTCTAGAAATCAGCACTTGGGCTTCCTTCCCGAACATCAGATCACGAGAGAAATCAGGCTTAACATCTCCAACCAACAGTACCTTGCCGCGATCCCGTACCCACTCTAGCGCTTGATCAATAAGGTCTCCTGTTTTACCACCGGCGCATACAATAACTGCATCTGCTCCCATGCCCTCCGTCAGGTTAGCAAGATGTTCCTTAACCTTCTCCGGGCCAGTAGCAATATGTCTAATTCCAAGGCGCTCAGCCATCTCACAGCGCTCTGCAAGCAAATCATACACGATCACCCGGCATCCTGCCGCCTTAGCAATCTGAGCAATCAACTGCCCAAGAATTCCGGCACCGATCAGCACAAGTGTCTCCCCAAACTGCGGTGCAACCTGCCTTACTGCATGTACTGCAATGGCTCCAAGCCCTACTGTTGATGCTTCCTCCGAACTAACATGGTCAGGAATGGGCACCATCAGATGCTGAGGCATTAGCAGCCATTCCGCATGCTTTGCATAAGGTCCGCCGTAACAAGCTACCCGAAGCCCCTCAGGCCAGTGTTCCATTCCTTTCCCACGTGTTCGGATTACACCCGCTGCACTGTATCCAAGTACAATTTGTTGCGTACGGTGCAGGCCATTCATCATCATTTCCGTTCCGGGGCTAATCGCCGAATATTCAGTCTGGACTAGTACAAATCCATCTTCAATGACTGGTGTCAGAACATCCGACATGCGAATCTGTCCTTCCTGAGATATTACCGCCTTCATATGTCTTCTCCTCCCGACTGCTTCAGAAACAATTCCGTCACATGCAGCATCTTCTCTATCGCTGTTACTCCTTCAACGCACCAATCATTACGCCTTTTACAAAATATTTCTGCAAAAATGGATAAATCATTAGAATGGGAACGGTAGCAATGATAATCGTAGCGAATTTAATAGATTCACTAATACGAAACACCTCATCTTGGGTAACGCCGGCCAGCATATTTTGCGCAGAGGATTGAATCAGGATTTCCCTCAATATCAATTGAAGCGGGAACAAATTCCGATCCTGTAAATAAATCATGGCCGAGAACCAACTGTTCCAGTGGCCTACCGCATAGAAGAGGGTCATCACCGCCAGAACCGGCATGGAGAGCGGAAGCACGATCCGCAGTAAAATTCTGAAATCGTGGGCGCCGTCTATCTTGGCAGACTCTATCAAACTATCAGGGATAGACTGAAAAAAGGTCCGCATCACTATCAAATTGAAGGCACTAACCGCTCCAGGCAACAGCAGCGCCCACCGCGTATCATACAAGCCAAGCTCACGGACATTCAGATACGCAGGAATTAGACCACCACTGAAAAACATCGTGAACACTATGAAAGCCATAATGACATTTCTCCCCTCCAGATTCTTTCTGGACAGAGGATAAGCACCAAGTGTAGTTAGTACCAGATTAATCAACGTACCGACAATGACATAAAAGAAAGTATTTCCGTAAGCCGTCCATACCCGCGTATCCTCAAATACCAGCTTGTAAGCATCCAGATTAAAGCCGATTGGAAAGAAGCTTACTTTCCCCGCAGCAATAGCATGAGCATCGCTGAATGAGGAGACCAGCACGTACCACATCGGGTACAGGAACAGGAAAGAACACAAGATTAGAAACAGCACATTGCAGCTGTCGAAAATGATTTCACCCATACTGCGTTTCACAACCATTGTCTACCCTCCTAAAAATCGTACAAAACTCGTATCGGAAGCTTATGCTCACCATAGACTGCTCTCAGTTGTTTTCCGGCTAATACGGTTGGCTAGAACGAGTAATGTGAAGTTAATTATGGAATTGAATAATCCTACTGCGGCAGAAAAACTGTAATTCGCCTCCATCACACCTCGTCTATAAACAAATGTTGAAATAACATCCGCAGTGACGTACGTTCCAGGATTGTAAAGCAATATAATTTTGTCCCAGCCCACATTCAGCAGGGTACCCACATTCAGAATCAAGAGAATTAGCACCGTAGGTAGAATCCCGGGCAGCGTTATATTCGTTAGCTGTTTCCATCGCCCTGCTCCATCTACAACGGCAGCCTCGTACAGGCTCGGATTGATGCCAGATAACGCTGCTAAGTAGATAATTGAGTTCCAGCCTAGGCTCTGCCACATGCCAGAACCCACATAGATCGTTCGAAACCATTCTGGCAGGATCAAGAACTGAATAGGCTCCGAGATCAGGCCGATGCCAAGCAACAGGCTGTTAATAATGCCTCCGGGCTTGGTGAAATCAATAATCATCCCGCAGATGACGATCAGCGAAATAAAATGCGGCAAATAAGACACGGTCTGCAGAAAGGATTTCAGCTTCTTGAGCCGCAGCTCATTGAGCAGCAGTGCAAAAGCAAGTGAAGCAGGAAAAATGAAGATGAGTGAGTAGAAACTCATTAAGAAGGTATTTTTAAGCAGTCTGAGAAAATAATAGCTTTCGAAAAACTTCTCGAAATTCTTGAAGCCCACCCAAGGACTATCCGTGATCCCCAAGTAGGGGTTGAAATTCTTAAAGGCAATGATCGCCCCATACATCGGCTTGTATTCAAAAATCAGAAAATACAAAACCGTAGGAAGGAGCATGAGATAAAGATAGCGATTGGAGGCTATCCGCTTCCAAGGAATCGGACTCCTCTTGACCGGAAGCTTCCTGCTTTCAACTTTAGCGACTTTTACAGGTACAGCCATATAGTTCTCCTCTCCCGGACACTGGCGTTAGTCATAGCTGTCATGTGGCGAGCGGTCACAAAGCACTCTCTGAACCGCTCGACCCACGACAACCTCCTCACAAGCTGAATCATTTCCCTTTAAATCGCTCGTATGCAACCTGATACTCTTTTAACACATCGTTAATTCCCATCTTCTCAAGTTGCTTCATTACTTTGTCATAGTCCTCAATCTTTTGGCGCCCCATGATCATGGCATTGATTGTTTCGGCTACATAGGTCTGAATATCGGCCATCAAAGGAACAACTACATCGTTTTCCTCTGTTGTGAATTGGACTGGAGGCAACTTGCTATCAAAATCGATATAGTCACTATATAACTCGAGCGGATTCTCCGTTTGCCCGTTAGCTTCTCGGATTTGTTCAGCATATCTGGTATCCGCTACCGTAGCCCAGCTTCCGCCCCCGATCGTATGGTTCAGCAGCTCTTGCGTATTCGTGAGGCCATTGGTCGGATGAGTTACTTCTTTCTTATAAATCGGTTCTCCGTTTACCAGATCATATGACTTGCCTTCAACCCCAAAGTTGTTCAGCAGAATGCCTTCTTCTGAGTATTGATAATCCAGCCATTTCATCACTTCATCAGGATGTTCCGTCCGCGAGGAAACCGCTAATCCGTGTGCTGCTGCCTGCCAGCGGAAGGAGACATGACGTTGATCACCGTTCGGTCCTTTAGGTGGAATGGCTGGTGCAATTTTGAAGGTTGGATGTTTGCCCTCCATTAGGGTAGTGAAGTTCCCCATGTAGGAGCCAGACCAACCAAACCATGCCCCTGCCACATCGGTAGTCACCTTCTCAGTCAGCGTCTGGAATGTAGTATCTACCAGATAGTTCGGGTCAAGCAATTGTTCATCGTAAAGACGATGCAGATAGGTTACGACATCCTTGAATTTAGGATCATTCGGGCCATATTTTACTTGGCCATTATCCACGAAGAATCCGTAATCGACGCCAAAGGCAGGCGCGAATAACATCATGATATTTTCCAAGTTGACTGTGACTAGTGGAATTTCATCCTTCTTGCCGTTTCCGTTGGCATCCTGCTCCCTAAAAGCCTTGAGCATGTTATACCAATCTTCGGTAGTTTCCGGCATAGACAGACCCAGCTTATCGATCCAGTCTTTCCGTACTTGCGGGAACATTTGAGTGAGATCCTGTGAATCAAGAACGAGATTAGGCAGATAAAAAATGTGGCCTTCAGGCGAAGTAATTTGTCCCCGGATATCCGGGTTGTCGTCGAGGATTTTCTTGAAGTTTGGCGCGTTTTTCTCAATTAAATCTTCCAGAGGAAGCAGCGCGCCTTGTGTACCATATTTTCCGGAATCCGTGCCCCATAGATCATTGTAGATAATGTCCGGCAGCTTACCAGATGACATCAATAGGCTAAAGGCTTCCGCACTGGCTTCCGTACTATGCTGAAAGTCAATATGAATGTTAGTGTTCTCTTCCATTTGCTGAAAGGATAATTTCTCATTAAAATTAGTTCCTCTGAAATTGCCGCCGCTGGGTGACCAAAGTGACAGTTCAAGCTTATCCGAAACAATCGGGAGCTGCAAACCACCTACTGTTTTACCTTCCTTAGCGGGAGCTTGCGTAGCCTTCTGAACTTCCGCAGTAGGATCTGCGGTATTGCCTGTCTTAGTATTCGAACCGCCGCAAGCAGATACGAGTGTAACTAATGACAACAGGACAGGCAGCAGCAGAACTAATTTCCTTTTAGCAACATTCATAATTCAACCCCCTATTAATAACTAAAAAATAAGATAATCATTATGATATATTCACTAACATCAATCAGAAGGAATCAACGATACATTAATAAATTTTTAAATGAGTCATCACTCTGAAAATTACCTTTTATAGGGGATATCCTCCTTTCAACTGCCTTTTTTCTACTTTAATTAGACGAAAACATCTGTTCTGACTTCTTTTTGATTTACATTTCAGAGTATCAGATCTCTTATTTCGCTAATCTGATATATATCTGATGTATTTTATTATATTTTCCAGCCTACATGATGTCAATATAATAATAAGAAATATCTCTAATAAGTGTGATCTTATATAACATGTACCTGTCGCAAAATGTTGAAATCCCTCAAATTTAATAGAAAACGCTTACAAAAAAACCTGCATTTAGACGCTTCAAATAAGCCGACTCTGATCTTATATAGATAAGATATAGCGCGCAACTTAAACTTTCTTTTTTTTGAAAAAAATGCGTAATAATGGCCCACCAGCACCATTATCACGCGTTTCATTTATTCTACCAAGAACATCCATCGCAGAAAAGCACCTTTCAAAGCTTCTGCTCGGTATCATCCTGTTCCGAAATTAAGAGACTCAATTCCTCATGAAGCGTTTCCTCATCAATCATCTTTGACCAATAAGCGTTCAACAATTTACGAAAGCTTTTTAGAACGGCTATGGGAAGCCCTAAATCTCTAAGGTAGGAGAAGGTTGGAAATAACTCTCTGTACATCAGATATCTCGAAGGACGATTCAAATGATCCGTAGTGCTCATCTCAGCGATCCGCTTTCGAGCTGGAATGCTCACTGTGCGTTCCCGGATAATTTTCTGTGCTTCTACGGATGCAAGGAAGTTCACGAATTGACGAGCCGCTTCCTTTTGTCTTGAATTTCCGACTACAGCCGCTCCGATCGTCACTAGCAGCGTCTTCTGTGGATCTTTTGTTTTTAGCCTAGGTAACGGCGCAAGATCATAGTCCAGTGTTAATTCCTTGAATTCATTTAAATTAAAAAATGTCGTCAGAATCATGGAAACTTGTTCTTGAACAAACAAGGAGATCGTCTCATCTTCATGATTGCCAGCAAGATATTTAGGGAAAATCTGATGGTTGTTCACGAGCCGGCTATACACACTGAGACTATTTGCCGTCTCCGGACTAAGTGTACGGTGTTCGGTCCCGTCTGCCACGGTTTGAATCCCGCTCTGCAGCAGGAATACAGAATAACGGTTCTCGGAAGCAGGCACAAAATAAATAGCATGGCGTCCACGTTTCTCTGCCAACTGACGAGCCGCCTCAATTAAGTCATCCCAGGTCCAATAGCTATCCGGCTCAGGAAGATCCACTTCCCGAAAATGAGCCTTGTTGTAGCACAGCACCACGGGGGAGAAGGAAATCGGATAAGCATACAACTGTTCTTCATGATAGAAAGCTTCTGTCGCGATTGGATATAATTCAGGATCAGGATCAAGCGATTCCAGCAGCTCAGCCGAGCCATTTTCAGCCATTTCCTGAAATTGCGTGCTATTCAGAGATACGGCATCAAGCATCCCATTATTGATCATCTCTACGGCAGAATTCACATGGTCAAAATCATTCAGCGCCAGCGGAAGAATATGAATACCGGGATGCAGTCGATGAAATTCACCAATTAGATCATCCAGCAGAAAGTCCTTGGACAGCGAGGCACTGCAGCCAAAATGAATACGGATTCTCTCCTGCACGGACTCCATAACCTTGCTTCCGACACGGTCGATTTTGACGATAAGGCCTTCTTGGACTAACACATCCAGCCCTCTTCTGACCGATTTATTGCTTAACTCAAATTGCTTGGCTAGCATACTCTCTGCTGGCAGATAAGCACCTGGCTGTAGCACTCCACTTAGGATATCCGTACGAAGCTTACCCACCATATGATCCAGTCGCTCTCGGAAGGAATGACGACCTGATTTATTATTCATGTACAATTCTCCCCGAAAAATTCAAATTTACATCATCTCCTTCTTATTTTGCGTCAACTCTGATTTGAAGTCAAATAAAAATACCAGCAAATGCCATAAGAAAAGCCACCTAATTAAGGTGGCAAACTTCCAAATTATCTATACGCAAGAGATTTCGCTATGCTAATTGTGTAATAACGAGATGTGCTGAAACAGATCTTGTTCCTCCAGCGAGAGGAGTAATAGTAAGTGCAGTTGAATTACCAGCAGGATTCCGAACTGTCAGTATGGTGTTAATGACCGTTGTTTGCACTATTGCCATTTCTACGATCTCTGATGTACCTGTCGCACGTCCAACTACCGTATAGGCCAGATCTGCGCCATTAAGAGTCAAGATGAGTTGGCCTGCTTCGGTTACACTAACCTGAAATAATACCTGATAAGTCCCTATTGCTGCTAAGTTAAAAGAACTAGGACCCGTTCGTGCAATCGTCGTCCCGCTGGTAGGGCCATCTTGAGGAAAACTCACGTCTGTGCCCGGTGCTACAGTTGCTGCATTATCAGGGGGCATCAGGGCAAAAAAATCAGCAAAACCTAATACTCCTCCTGCTGCTCCGGTCGCTCCGGTTGCTCCTGCCGCTCCGGTTGCTCCTGCTGCTCCCGGCGCTCCCGGCGCTCCTGGTGCTCCTGGTGCTCCGGTTGCTCCTGCTGCTCCCGGCGCTCCTGGTGCTCCTGGTGCTCCTGGTGCTCCAGTTGCTCCGGTTGCTCCCGCTACCCCTGGCGCTCCGGCTGCTCCTGGTGCCCCGGTTGCTCCGGTTGCTCCTGGTGCTCCTGCCGCTCCGGGTGCTCCTGCCGCTCCGGTTGCTCCTGGTGCTCCTGCCGCTCCGGGTGCTCCCGGTACCCCAGGTGCTCCAGCCGCTCCAGTCGATCCGGTTGCTCCCACAAAACCTTGTGGTCCTATTGCTCCTGCAGGACCAGGTAAACCTTGCGGTCCCTGAGGACCTACGGCTCCTTGTGCACCCTGAGGACCAACGGGTCCCGCTACACCCTGTGGACCTATTGCTCCCGCTGGACCAGGTTGACCTTGCGGTCCTTGGGGTCCTGGGGGCCCACCGGCGGGACCTTGAGGTCCTTCTGCTCCTTGGATTCCTCGTGCTCCTTGGGGTCCTGGTACTCCTTGGGCCCCTTGTACTCCTTGGATTCCTTGTGCTCCTTGAGGTCCTGTAGCACCAACGACTGTTGGAGTGGTAACATTTACTTCGGGCGGAGGACATGTGACTTTTACAATCTTCTTAATAACTTTTCGACGATGTTCTTTTCTTTTTCTTTTCGAAGGAAATACAGTGGCGATTTTTTTCTTATGACACTTTTTATCATCTGGACAACTCAATACGTACACCTCCCTATAAAGATAGTTCAGTGTACGCATCTTATTAATTTTGGACATGGACCAATAACTAGTTTCTATTAGACTGGAACCTATTTCTATAAAAAAGGGCTATAAAAATAGGGGCTGGCCCTTGAGTAGATTACAATGTCCACACCAATTTGTATTGTTTTTCGTATTTTATCACTAGGACAACTGACATTTCCCTATTAGACCCATATCTATGATTTGGGTCTTTTTTTATTTTTACAAATCATCCCTCAAACTCAGTTTATATCGCTTAATTCGCTTTCTGATTTCATAAAAAAACAGCCCCCAAATCCCGGGGGCTTCTAACCATTAATTATTATATTTTATCAGCAGGCTTACGAATCGCATTGCCCACCTTCACAAGAATATCAGACATCGAAGTCTCATCATTTACATCATAATCATCAATGTTCAAACGAAGCACTGGACAAGCTGTAAACTCGTTGATCCATTTCGAATATCTGCCATGCATATGTTCCCAGTAGGAAACATCCGTTTGAATTTCCATCTCGCGGCCACGTTCATTAATTCGAGTCAGGATGGAAGGCAGGCTGCCTTCGATATAAATCAGCACATCAGGGTGCGGGAAGTATGGCGTCATAACCATAGCTTCATACAAGCTAGTGTAGGTTTCATAATCTGTTTTGGACATTGTACCTTGATCTGCATGCATTTTCGCAAAAATACCGGTATCTTCATAGATGGAACGGTCCTGAACAAAACCACCGCCGAGTTCGAACATCTTCTTCTGCTCTTTGAAACGTTCAGCAAGAAAATAGATTTGCAAGTGAAAGCTCCATCTCTCAAAATCATGATAGAACTTTTCGAGATAAGGATTGTGATCGACCTGCTCTAACGAGGTTTGAAAATTAAGTCTTTTGGCCAAGGCGCCTGTTAAAGTGGATTTCCCCACCCCGACAGTTCCAGCTACGGTAATTATGGCATTTTCCGGGATATGATATGAATTCATTTCATTAGCTCCTTTATATAAGAGACAATTTCAGTGAAGTGTTCTGGATTCTCCACGAAATCGACTGCATTTCCATCAATGGTAATAATTACGGTCGAAGGCTCCTGAATGGCAAGAGCGGCCATCGCGTCATCATAATCCTTAATTAATTGCTCCAAATATGCAGTATCCATCCCCTCTTCAAAGGGCCGCCCACGTTTTTCAATTCTTGTTAATAACGTATCTAAATTGGCTTTAATATAGAGGATAATATTTGGCTTTGGCAGGTCATCCGTAAGCACATGATAAATTTGCCGATACTTTTCACGTTTCGTTCCATTCAGCGTTCGTTCTCCAAAGATCAGGTTCTTATAAATATGGTAATCCGAAATGACCGGGATCCCTTTATCTATGTATTGTGTAACTGTATCTTCAAGCTGTTTATACCGATTACAGAGAAAAAACATCTCCAGTTGAAAGCTCCAATCGTCCATGTTCTCATAAAATTTAGCTAGAAACGGATTCTCATCGACAATCTCTTTAATGATCGGTAAATTTAACTCCTCTGCTAGCATAGACGCTAATGTTGTTTTTCCAGCCCCGATTGGGCCTTCCACTGCAATAAACGGTGCATGTCTCATTGACGCTGACTTCCTCCTCAGATACGAACCTTTCAATAGCTAATCAAGCATAAACGCCTTCGGCGTCCTTATAAGGACGGTAAGTGTGTAAGCGAGAAATATAAGGATAAAGTATAGTGTGAAACTTATACTTTCATTTTTTAAAAAACAGACTAAATTATTGTATCACATGAGACCTTTCTTGTGAGTGGGTAAATATGAAGAAACTTTTCCAGTAGTTCTAGCGTCTAAATGTAAGATAATGGATTATATCGTGAACATATCAAATTTATCTAATAAGAAAAAGAGAGGTATTCCTATGAAAAAAAAATGGATCAGCATGGTTAGTGCTCTTCTAGTATTAAGCCTCGCCTGTAACGTAAGCGCAGCTGCAGCTGCAGAGAACACAACCACGACTACCAACCTCACTTCGTATGGCGCGGATTATCTGACCAAAACAGATGGTTCCTTCTGGGTATGGGGCGGTAATCGCTCCGTCCCTACGCAAATCCATGACCTGAATGAGGTACAAGCATACTTTGGTTCCCAATATGTAATGAAGAAAGACCTTTCGGTCTGGCAATGGAGAACATCGGCATATTCTGAAGCTGTTAAAGTGACCCCCGTTCAAGAGCTAGACAATCTGGTCGATATGTTCATGACGGGAAATAGAACGATAGCCCTTAAGGGAGACGGGACGATTCTAAGCGCCCCCCTTTCATCCGATGGACTCACTACCTCCGCCTTCACACCGGTTTCCGGCGTCGATAACGTGGCAGCTGTGGGCGGTTACTATGAGTCTGATCTTCATAAGAGCTGGACACGTTACGTGTTCTTAAAGAAAGATGGAACTGTTTCTACTACACGCGATGACTTCGAAAGCTTCGAAACCATCCAGAATTTAACGGATATTATTCAAATCAAAAACAATCTTGCACTTAAGAAGGACGGCTCCATATGGAGTTGGCCAGTCCAAGATTATTACAAGAACCAAGGAGCTCCAATAGATCTATCTGCGACCCCTCTCAAGGGAATCAGTAATATTAAAAGTTTAAAAGGAAATCAGAACAGCCTATTAGCCATTGATGGGGCCTCTCAATTATGGTTCTGGGGCGCTACCATTACAGGTTCTTCAGACGGAACAACCTATCATGAACAACCACCGATTCTTCTAAAAGGGATCAAGAATGTAGTTGATGCTTACATCGTAGAGCGCTCTATTGTTGCATTAACCGGGGAAGGAAACGTCTATCAAACTTCTATTGAAAACGAAATGATGCCCGTAGATTCAAAATTTACATTTTTCGAAAAAGAAGTAAGTAGCCTAAAGAAAGGCGGACGACATATCATCATGCAAAAGAAAGACGGCTCACTCTGGGGCTGGGGCGTCAATAAGGACGCACAGCTGGGCTATGGCGACTATGAATTCAGCCATGCCGGGCCCGTTCCAGTGCAAAAGCCTATTTCGATCTCCTTAAACGGAGAATCTATCCCACTCTCAAATGGAGTTATTACTCGAAACGGACAAAATTTCGTCCCGCTTCGATCACTGTTCGAAAAATTAGGAGCCACAATTACCTATAAAGAGAACATTACAGCTGCGAAAACAATAGATAAACAAATTATGATCACACGAACCGCTACAGATAAACCGGCTCTCGCCATCAGTATTAACGGTGTAACTGGAGCGACAATGGTGAACAATAAAACCGTAAATCTTCCTACACTGCCCTTCATCGTAAACGGTTCGATGTATCTGCCACTTCGCTTTATAAGTGAGCAACTCGGAGCAAATGTTGAGTGGCTCCCACAGGAGGAGCGCATCGCCATCACAATGCAATAACGAGTAATCAAAAAAAGGTGTCCCATCACGGGACACCTTTTTATTAATCTTAAGATAAACGTTCGCTGAAATCTTCGAAAGCGAACTGTTTGATCACTTTGATTCCCTCTTCTTCATTGTAACTAACAATGGAAGGCAGATTCACACCGTTAAACATATGGTTCTTCACCATAGAATAATGGGCCATATCAAGGAATACGAGTCTGTCTCCGTATTTCAAAGGCTCCTTGAAGGAATAATCTCCGATAACGTCTCCCGCTAGGCAAGTCATTCCACCTAATCTGTACGTATAAGGAAATTCCCCAGATTGTCCAGCATCGATAATGTTCGGACGGTACGGCATAGCCAGTACGTCCGGCATGTGGCACTCTGCCGAGGTATCGAGAATCGCAATGTCCATTCCGTTATGCATCACATCAAGAACGGTAGCTACCAGATATCCGGTATTGAGAGCTACTGCCTCTCCCGGCTCCAGATAGATTTCCACACCGTAAGTCTCTTTCATGTGTAGAATACACTTCACCAGGGTCTCCAGATCATAATCAGGGCGTGTAATATGATGACCGCCACCGAAATTAAGCCATTTCATTCCTTTGAGATAAGGTCCGAACTTCTCTTCGACTACCTTGAGCGTACGCTCAAGTGTATCCGAATTCTGTTCGCACATTGTATGGAAGTGTAGTCCATCAATGCCCTCAAGCTCTTCCGGTCTGAAGTTAGGGAGAGTTACTCCCATTCTGGAATAATTGTAGCACGGATCATACAACGGAACTTCGATCTCGGAATATTCCGGATTCACTCGAATGCCGCAGCTGATGTGCTTCGGTGCATTCTTAACGCGATCCTTGAATCGATTCCACTGGTCAAAAGAATTGAACACAATGTGATCGGAGTATCCAAGGAGCTCATCAAACTCACTATCTATATAAGCTGGTGCGTACACATGAACCTCTTTGCCCATCTTTTCATAGCCAAGTCTGGCTTCGAACAAGGAGCTTGAGGTTACACCATGCAAGTACTTCCCAACTAACGGATACAAGGAATGCATGGAGAAGCCTTTTTGCGCGAGCAAAATCTTTGCTCCAGTGCGTTCCTGTACAGAATTCATAATCTCAAGATTACGTGTAAGCAATCTTTCATCTACAAGGTAACATGGTGACGGGACCGCGCTGATATCTATATCCATTATCGCGCCTTAGTCTAACAGCGTTGGCGAGAAATCTTCTTGCCAAGGCAGACCATGTTTATTTAAAGCTTCCATGAATGGATCTGGATCGAACTCTTCGACGTTGAATACGCCCGGCTTCTTCCAGATACCTTTTATAATTAACATCGCTCCGATCATTGCAGGAACGCCTGTAGTGTAGGAAATGGCTTGGGAGCCAACCTCTGCATAGCACTCTTCATGATCGCAAACATTATATACATAATAAGTTTTTGGCTTTCCGTCTTTAGTTCCTTGGATGATACATCCAATGTTCGTTTTTCCTTTTGTTCTTGGTCCCAAAGAAGCTGGGTCCGGTAAAATAGCCTTCAAGAATTGCAGAGGAACGATCTCTTTTCCTTCATACATGATAGGCTCGATAGAAGTCATGCCCACATTCTCAAGCACTTTCAAGTGAGTCAGGTAATTCTGCGAGAAGGTCATCCAGAAACGGATCTTCTTTACACCCTTGATGTTAACGGCCAAAGACTCTAATTCTTCATGATACAAAAGATAAATATCTTTTGGTCCAATTTCCGGAAGATCGTATACTTTTTTCTCGGAAAGCGGTGCAGTTTCAATCCACTCGCCATTCTCGAAATAGCGGCCATTGGCTGTAATTTCACGAATATTGATTTCAGGATTAAAGTTTGTTGCAAATGGATATCCGTGATCACCAGCATTGGCGTCTACAATATCAATGGTATGAATCTCATCAAAATAGTGCTTTTGAGCGTAAGCTGTGAACACGCCCGTTACACCTGGATCAAATCCACTACCAAGCAACGCGGTAAGGCCTGCTTTTTCGAATCTTTCTTTGTAAGCCCACTGCCAAGAGTATTCAAATTTCGCTGTATCTTGTGGTTCATAATTGGCAGTATCCACATAGTGCACTCCTGTTGCCAGGCACGCATCCATGATTGTCAGGTCCTGATATGGGAGAGCGACATTAATAACGACATCCGGCTCAAAGCTCTTGATCAGTTCAATGACTTCGTCCGTATTATCTGCATCGACCTGAGCAGTAGAAATCTTCGTGCGGCCTCCGGCTAATTTATCTTTCAGAGCGTCACATTTCGCGACAGTTCTGCTAGCTATGCAGATCTCTTCAAATACATCCGGGTTCTGGCAGCATTTGTGAACAACAACACTGGAAACACCGCCAGCGCCAATAATTAACGCTTTTCCCAAAATAAAAACCTCCTAAAATTCCATTTGCAAAATCAACAAGGCTGATTATACATAATATTTTTGAATAAATCAATAAAAACCGACAAAAATTGATGTTTATTGTGTAAAATCTTCAAGGATTCTTGTTAATACTCTTGAATGCTCATATTTCCTCGATTATCCACCTATATATCTAATGAAAATCGCTGGAATGGAGTAAATTTCCGGAAACTTGGACAACTAGATTATTCTATCACAAGAAGGGGCTACTTCATACGTTTATTTTAAACTCAATGAGAAACCTCACCACCCTTTCAAATCCGCGTAGAGACGTTCAGTTTCAGTGGCATCCTGAACGGCCATTCACCAGTTCCGATCAACAGCACTGCAATGAATATAAAGAGGGCCGTAATGTATACTCTTACCCGTTTTTGTCCCAATATTACCGTTGTTCCTATGCCCATCCGTTTCAAGATCCTAATTGAATGATCATTGGGGTTATTATACGTTGTCCCATTGATCCAATATTCATCAGCATCATGATTAAGAATTTCGAGCTGTTTTTTATTGGTTTGAATGGATTTGAACAGCGTAAGCTTCGGCATCCCATTCTACCTTAGCGCCTAACATTTCACTCACCAATCTTAAAGGTACATATACACTATCATTAATAAAGACTGGCTTTTGATCTGTGGCTATTACTTTTCCATTCACTGTCGTTTGTCCATTAATCGAATTTAAGATCAGCGTAGTAGATGTAGATTCCTTCACGGCAATAACTGATCTCGAAGGAACGTCCCAACGTACATCCACTCCCATTTGCTGAAATATTCCTCTTAAAGGAACGTAAGTAGAATTGTTGAGCAGTAAAGGAGGCATAGTCAGATCCATTTCACTATTGTTCAACAGGACCTGTATCGATTTCTTCACGGGCTGAGGCGTGTCAATCATAAAATCTCTAACCCCCAACCCAGTCTGTCCAAATTCATTCGTTCCCCATGCAAGAACATGACCGTCTTTTAAGAGCACATAATGATTTCTGTTCCCGCTGGTAATCGAAACTGCATTTTGAATACCACTAATCTGTTTAACATTCATCTTATTCTTATCGCCAACTCTCCACTGCCATACGGTTCCATCGGCTTTTACTGCAGAGTCCGTTGTCATCGATACGACATCAGTGAGTCCTGGAATCTGAATCGGCTGTAAAGTTCCGCCCGGATTCATATCTGTGTAATTATTCCATAACCAAACGGTACCATCCCATCTCAAAGCTACTCCATTCCACCCATCAGTATCAACAGCTCTATACTCCCCGCCGCCTTTAAGTAGGGTAGGCTTTAGAACCGCATCCTTTTTAATGCCTCTAGTTTTAGATGAGCCCCATACCCACACCTCTCCGCCGTTCCCAAGTGCCACTGAATTATTCGATCCTGCAGCTATAGCTAAAATGGAGGGTAGTCCTTTCACCTGCACCGGTGTTAGCCCGTTTTTCCCCGAATTATCACCGAGTTCTCCTTGCTCATTGCCTCCCCACGCCCATACCGTTCCGTCTTTGCGAAGCGCTATGCTAAATGTGTCTCCTGCTGAAACAGAAATCACATCCGTTAGCCCCTTCACTTGAACCGGCTCTAGAAGGACTGTCGAGGACTGCGCTCCAGTGCCAAGTTGTCCATGTTCGTTCCCCCCTACTGCCCACACTGTTCCATCATCTTTCAACATCAAATTATGACGGTAGCCACCTGAAACTTGCTTAACATGATCGATGCGCATTTTGACTGGAGTATACGCTGGTGTGGTTGCCCCATTACCAATAGAGCCGTATCCACCACCCCAAGCCCAGGATGTTCCATCCGCAGTGATGGCATAAGCGCTTCTATCCCCCGCATCCAGTCCTGTGATGCCAGACAATAACTTCTTTTCATCCGGGAAATTCACAACACTTTCCGCTCTTACGAATAATGGTGAGGCTGTAGCTAGGATAATAGCTGCCCCAACAACTACAATACCTATTCGTCTTATCTGAATTTTAATGCTTGAAATTTGTCTTCCCACTTAAGATCACTCCTTTTAGAATCGGTAGGGTCAAACTGTTGATCTGCAACAATAGAGACCCCCACTGTATTCAATCTTCTTATATAGACTGTGGAATATTATGTAAAGTTGCGAGAAACTGTAATTTTTCAAATCAATTTATACGCTTTAACCTGTAGTTTAGGATTGAAGCTGATTTTAACTGTTTATATGGCATAAATCGCTTGTTGCTGCGCTCTAGGTCTCTCGTCCGTCTTTTGACACACTAAAACTTCAAGAGCATAATAAGCATCGGCATATTGCAACGGATTCCCACAACATACAGAGTTATGCAGGATTTTAGTGTGTTTTGCACCAGAGAGGATGATTACGAGTGAAAAAAGATTTTCAAATAAAAAATAAGCCCTTTCTAATTTTTAGCTTCATCCTGCTCTTAAAATGCGCAGTGGCCTGGTTCGTAGTATTTAGTGACGGCCCTAATTGGAGCATGCTGCTCACAGAGATTCCGTTCTTCTTTATCGTCTTTGGACTCATTGAGTGGATGGCTTCCAAACGGAAGTTTCTGTATTACATGATTGCGAACTTATTAATTTCAGTAATTTATTTTGCCGTCCTGATGTATTACAAATATTACGGCGTAATTGCCACTTACCATGCTTTGCAACAGGCAGATAAGGTAACCAAGGTCGGAGAAAGCACATACTCCTTGTTGGATCCTTACTATTTGTTCATTTTTGTGGATATTGTAGTCTTCATGTTCTTTATGTTCCGTCCAAAGTATATTGCGATCTGGAAAGAAAGAGGCATGAACCGGCGTATGAACCGAACCGCCTTACTTGGGATCATCAGTGTTTCACTTGCGATCTGTGTCTTTAATATTTGGCCGAATCATGCCAGTATGAACGACAACAAAAAGGCAGAGAGTATGGGGATTCTCAATTACGAGGTATATACCATTTTTGCCGACACCACAGAAAAGAAAGAAATGATCGACAGCGAAGAAATTACGCAGCAGTCTGTGGACGCTACAAAGGGGATTACGGAGCAAGTCTCTCCAAAGTATTGGGCAGCGGCTCAAGGTAAAAATCTCATTGTAGTGCAAATGGAATCTTTTCAGAATTTCCTGCTTGGCTTAAGCATTGACGGACAGGAAGTAACTCCCAATCTAAATAAACTTATTTCAAGCGAACATTATTTCAATAACTTCTATACAAATGCGGGGCAAGGAACAACATCGGATGCTGAGTTTGTAGTGAACACCTCTCTCTATGTTCCTCATCACGAAGTAGCCACTTCGTCCAACTATATGACTAAGGAACTTCCAAGTCTGCCCAAGCTGATGAAAGCTAATGGATATAACACGGCCACCTTTCACACCAATAGCGTAGAATTCTGGAACCGCAAAACCTTATACAAGGTGCTAGGCTTTGATAAATACTACGATCAGTCCTTCTATGGAGATGATGATCATATTGCATTCGGATCTTCCGATGAGGTGCTGTATGCCAAGACCGTTCCTGAATTAGTCAAAATGGATGCGGAAGACGATCCTTTTTACGCGATGGTCATTTCTATGAGTGCTCATCACCCTTATAAAATGCCAGAATCTAAATTTAAGATGACGTTGCCTAAACGGTACGAAGGGACCTTAGTCGGCGACTATATATTAGCCCAAAATTATGCGGATTACGCCATGGGACAATTTCTAGACGAGCTGAAGTCCAGCGGGTTATGGGACGATAGCGTGATTGTCTTCTACGGAGATCATCAAGGTGTATCCCTGTATTCCCTTGACGGCAATGAGAAATCATTAATGGAGGAAATGGTCGGACACGAGTATGGATATACCGATATGTTCAACGTTCCTTTAATAGTTCATGCCCCGGGCATAGACCAGCCTACTGTGTATACCCAAACTGGCGGTCAGATTGACATTTTACCAACTGTAGCTAATCTGTTAGGGATTTCTATGAAGGACCAGCTCCACTTCGGAGAAGATCTGATGAATCAACAGACCAATCTGCTACCTGTTAGACATTTTCTTCCTACTGGTTCTTTTATTAATGACACAAGCTTGTACTTGACTGGTGTCGATTACGATGATGGAAATAACTACAACCTAATCGACGGATCTGACACTGAGGGCGGTTCGACACAAGCGCAATTTGATGCCGTTCAGCGGCTTCTGAATATGTCTAATAGTTATATTCTGCAACGGCCGGATTTGTCTTCTACGGATGATGGCGAACAGAGCAAATAATTGATATTTAATAAAAAGAATGCCCTTCAGCCATTGGCCGAAGGGCATTCTTGCGTTTATTAAAATAATTAAACCGTTGTTGCAGGCACACTCTCAAGAATTGCCTCTTTCTCTACAGGTGCGTTAACCAGCATATACACACGAGATTCGTAAGGGCGTAATGCCACCGTCTCGATCTTCTCGGCAGGGTCAACTTCATAGTTATTCAACAGCAACTCACTGGAGTCAAATTCCAAATCAAACTGAAGGTCGAACAGCGCTTCCTCTGAAGTCAGGTTTGACATGACCAGCAATTTCTCATTGCCAAGTGTACGAGTATAAGCGTAGATTCGTTCATCCTCAGGCAGGATCAAATCATAGGTTCCATAAACGGTAATAGGATTAGCGGCCCGAAGTGCGATTAGCTTTTTATAATGATGATAGATGGAATCAGGGTCCTGCTTCGCACGCTCCACATTGATCTCCGTGAAATTAGGATTGACCTTCATCCAAGGCTTGCCGCTACTGAAACCAGCGTTCTCAGAGTCATCCCATTGCATTGGCGTTCTAGAATTGTCGCGGCCGTTCTTCCAGATAACCTCCATGACTTCTTCATGTGATTTTCCGGCTTCTGTCTCTAAACGATACAGGTTCTTCATCGCCACATCATCATAATCATCCATGGAATCAAATCGCACATTAGTCATCCCAATTTCTTGACCTTGATAAATAAACGGTGTTCCTTGCATTAGGAAATACATCGTAGCCAGCGATTTGGCCGATGCCTTCCAATACTCACCATCATTTCCCCAAGTGGAAACTGAACGCGGTTGGTCATGATTCTCAATAAATAATGCATTCCAGCCTCTACCCTCAAGACCTTTTTGCCAACGGGAAAGTGCTGATTTCAGCTGCAGAACATCCAAGCCACCCGTAACACTCTTATTCCAAAGTGCTAAATGCTCGAATTGAAAAATCATATTGAATTTGCCCTGCTCCTCGCCTACCCACATTTCCGCTTGATCGACACTAACACCACTCGCTTCACCAACTGTCATAATGTCATAACGATCAAATGTTTCCTCTTTCAGCTCCTGAAGAAAATCGTGAATTCCTTCCCTATTCATATGACCTGCACCGGACGAAACGAACGGAAGATTATCTGGATTTGGCAGATCAGGAAGACCTGGGATTTTCTTAATATGTGAGATAGCATCCACTCGGAAGCCGTCGATCCCTTTATCTAGCCACCAATTGACCATACCGTATAATTCCTGACGTACTTCAGGATTCTCCCAGTTGAGGTCAGGCTGTCTTTTGGAGAATACATGCATGAAATATTGCTCTGTAGCAGGGTCAAACTCCCAGATCGAACCGCTGAAAATACTCTCCCAGTTATTCGGTTCCTTTCCGTCCTTAGGATCTCTCCAAATATAATAATCACGTTTAGCATTATCCTTGCTTGAACGCGCTTCAACAAACCAAGGGTGTTCGTCTGAAGTATGGTTAATGACAAGATCCAGAATCAGCTTCATGCCCCGCGCATGAACCTCGCTTAATAGCTGATCGAAATCAGCCATACTGCCGAACTCCGCCATAATATCCTGGTAATCCGAAATATCATATCCATTATCATCGTTCGGGGATTTATAAATAGGACAAATCCAAATGACATTAATGCCAAGGTCCTGTAAGTAATCAAGTTTTGAGATTACTCCCTGCAGATCTCCAACACCATCGCCATTGCTGTCCATAAAGCTCCGTGGGTAAATTTGATACGCTGTGGCTTCTTTCCACCATGTTCTGTTCAATGTATGCAGCTCCTTCGTATTCATATACCCTCTTAGGAAAATATTTTCCTATTTAATTCACAAATTAGTGATTTTCATAATAAAACTTAAGATTATCGACTAAAAAACTATCTATTTAGGGTTTACTTAAGGAAATTATTTTCCTATGCGATCATTATAGGATCTTTTATTTTCCTGGTCAATAACAATCTTTTGGATTCTTGAAGCTATCCGTGATATGCTTGCGATATATTCTAGAACGAATACAAGATTGGAAAGTTATGGTGATATTCTTGAAGGTAAAAATTAAAGATATAGCCAAAATGGCTGACGTTTCAATAGCTACCGTATCAAGGGTTGTCAATAACAGCAAACCGGTAAACGAGGAAGTTCGTAAGCGTGTATTGGAAGTCATGAAACAAATGAATTACCGTCCTAATGTCATCGCTTCAGATGCAGGTAGACCGGATACACCTCTGATTGGTGTCATTATTCCGCAGAACAGTAATACCGTGCTTGATGATTTCAATATTGGCATACGTGATCTCGCCGAGCTATATGGTTATGATGTTTTGGTCGGGTTAACAGACGGAAGTGTTAATAGTGAACTTCATTATTTGAACTTATTCCATCATATGGGGACTGAGGGTTATATATATGTAGGCTCGGTTCCGAGTAAGGAGCACTTGGAGATTATCCAGAAATCCGGGTCACCTTGCGTGTTAGTTGGAGAACAATCTCAGATTGATTCGATCCCTTCTGTCCATCTGGATAATGTTACCGCCTCCTATGAAGCCGTTACTTATCTGATTCAAAAAGGACATAGAAGTATCGGCATGATCCGGGTATCTGGAGATAATGCAGTGGGTGGCGATCGATATCGCGGCTATCAACAAGCACTTATGGATGCAGGCATTACCTTAAGAGAAGAATGGGTAGTAGAAAGTGGAATGGCCGTAGAAGATGGAAGTGATGCTATGCGCCGGATTAAGGATAGCGGGGAACTACCTACTGCGGTTTTTTGCTCCACAGATTGGATAGCTGTAGGGGCTATGAATTTTCTGATCGATAACGGTATTCGGGTGCCAGAGGATGTTGCGGTGTTCGGATTCGATAATAGCTTTATCGCTTCTGTCGTTCGTCCCAAGCTGTCCTCGGTGGAATACTCCGGAACGGAGATTGGAATGACTGCTACCCGAACTTTAATCAAGCTGATTAAAGGGGAGACTGGTATTCAGCATCATGCAAATGTTGCTCATTATTTGGCAATTCGTGAAAGTACGGGTTAGGGAAAGCTTCCCTAACCCTATTTTTATATCTGATAATGGTTATTGTGTAAATCCTACACGGGCGCGTTCCCGTCCTTTAGTATCTAGTGTGATGGAACAGACGGATGTCATGGGAATATAAAGCTCCTCGAATTCTGTCCGATATTTAATAAACTTCTCAGTTACCGTTTCCAAAATGCCTTTTCTAGCGTTAGAGCCATCTACAAAATAAATGGTTACCTCTTTGCCCTGCAAAGCTTCCAGCATCATTCACTTCACTCCTTCGACTTACAGATTTGTGATAACTTTGTCGATAATCCCGTACTCCACTGCTTCCTCGGCTGACATGAAATAATCCCGATCCATGTCTTGTTGTACCTTCTCCACCGTCTGTCCGGTTCGGTCCGCTGTAATCTGGACAAGCACTTCCCGTAGCTTCAAAATACGTTTGGCTCTAATCGCAATATCACTGGCCTGCCCCTGCGCACCACCATGTGGCTGGTGAATCATAATCTCACTATTCGGCAGCGCATAACGTTTACCTTTAGCCCCAGCTAACAATAGAAGTGAACCAAAGGAAGCCGCCATACCTGTGCAGATCGTATTTACTTGCGGTTTAATGAGCTGCATTGTGTCATAAATACTTAATCCCGCTGTTACGGAGCCCCCTGGACTATTGATATACATGTGTATATCTTTATCTGGATCCTCAGCTGATAAGAACAGCAATTGGGCAACAACACTATTCGCTAATTGATCCTCAATCTCCGCCCCTACAAACACAATTCGGTCCTTTAAGAGCCGCGAATAAATATCGTAGGATCTTTCCCCTTGATTCGTTTGTTCAATGACATAAGGAATGTACGCCATGCGTATGCGACCTCCATCCGTTTATTTTATTTGAAATCTACCCTGTAAACGGATTAGTCTATGGATAGGATACGTTAAGCGGGCAAAATATTATTTTTATTATTGCGTATCTTAATTTGGAGCTCATTCGTTTATTATTAGAAGTAACCGAAAGCACTTTACCGGAAAAGGGGTTATGCAGAGTGACCAGCCTTGAGAAGCTTAGCGCCGGCCATGAACCGGATGAGAATCATACCACGTCTTTGCAAATGGCCCTGAAGCGGTATTGCCTTACACTGACACAATCCCCGTGGGAAGCCGAAGATTTGGCTCAGGATACGTGGGTCAAAGCACTGGGTTATATGAAGACTTCCAAACATTCGAAGCTGAAGAGCGATATGAACGATACAAGTCAAATGAACAATAATTCAGAACATACAAGTCGTACGAATTTCAGCTCGCTAACGAATCATCCGAATCCTGAGGCGCTACTCCTGCGGATTGCCAGAAATACCTGGACAGATATTATGCGGCGAAAAGCCACGTTGTCACGAGTGCTGGAAATGGATCAACCACGGACAGAGGAAGCAGCAGGATATGGTTTATTTGAGATTGAGGCTGCTTTTCAAGCCTTACAGAAACATCTGTCTCCACTGCAGCAAGCGGTGTTCCTGCTCCGCGATGTATTCGAGCACTCCGGAAGCGAAGCTGCCGAAATCCTCGACACCACAGAAGGAGCCATCAAAGCTGCTCTGCATCGAGCCCGCCAAGCCCTCCCTGCAGTCAGACAAGAGCTTCTTCAATCTAACGGCCCCTCCATACTGCAGGATACGGAACTACAGATTGCCTTGAATCGTCTTGCATCCGCCTATGAACAAGGACAAATCGCCGAGTTGATTGAGCTTGTCCTTGCAGATGAAAGTCAAGAAACTCTAATGGCCGTGTTCAGCCAAAACTTCCAAAGCGTTCAACCTTTCCAATCTGGCGGATTCAGCTCTATGGGCTGGAACTATTCCGAGCCAGGAATGCGGATGGTGGCTTAGTCTTTCGTGACGCTATTTCGTAATACTGGAGTAAGCTTAGCTAAATGAAGCACATTACGTTACGTTATAACCGAACAAATATTAGTTTTGAAAAGTATGAGTTTGATGAGATAGGTATGTTTTGTGAGTTAGGTCAAAAACGAATCTACTGCACTATCTGCAATAGATTCTTAATAAAAGTGACTTTTAAGTCGATTTCTCATCTTTTGATTGTATAAAGTGCAATAGAATCAAATTATGTCCTATATAGTTTAAATTCTATTGCACAAAGTACAATCACACTAATGAAATCTCCTCACATATCTTTATGCTTCATTCATCACCACTCATCACTCTTTAAAGTACAATTCCCCTGCTTTCTATGGAAACCTTTAATTAGACTTATAAATAAACATTAATGTTAGTTAGGAGTGATATTTTATGAGGAAAATTCTTATCTTAGGCGGCACGCGCTTTTTTGGAAAAAGGTTAGTTGAACGATTGCTACAAGATTCCATAAACGACGTAACAATACTTACACGCGGGGAAACTAGCGATTCCTTTGGAGATCACGTTCAACGGATCCATGCGGACCGTTTCCAAGCAAACGAGCTCGCTCAGGCGGTAGGAGATACACTATGGGATGTCGTGTTCGATAATATTTGTTATTCACCGGACGAAGCGGATCAGGCACGCCGGATTTTTGATGGTAAAACGGAACGGTATATCCTCACCTCAAGTTTATCCGTTTATGATTTCAGTGAAGAAGCGCTGACCGAGGACATTTTCGATCCTGAAACTTACCCTATCCGCCACGGAGGGCGAAATGATTTCACCTATCAAGAAGGAAAAAGACAGGCTGAAGCCGTCTTCATGCAGCAGGCTAGCTTTCCAGTCGCCACGGTTCGCTTTCCAATTGTGCTGGGAATAGATGATTATACGCGAAGACTTCATTTTCATATTGAGCATGTCCGTAATGAGTTACCTATGGGTATACCGAATCCCGAAGCACATATCTCCTTTATCCGTTCGGATGAAGCTGCTGATTTCCTATATTGGCTAGGCTGTAGCTCTACTATGACAGGACCGTTCAACGCTTGCTCAGACGGTACGGTTAGAATTAAGGATATTCTCACAATGATTGCAGAAGAAACAGAGAAACACGCCATCATCCAGAAGCAAACCGCAGACGAGCATATGTCACCCTTCGGAATTGAACAATCCTGGTTTATGGATACGACAAAAGCCCAGTCGGCGGGGTACAAGTTTCTCAAGCTAAAGAACTGGCTCCCAGAGCTAGTTAGCTCTCTGAACAAAACCTACGAGTAATATACGCCCTCATCCTCCCTCATTTATCTAAACGACAAAAAAGCTGCTCCAAAGTAGAGTTCATCTACGATAGAGCAGCTTTTTCATTGTACAAAACCTCTGCGAATATTTAAATAATTGCACTCTATACAACTAAATCAGGCCAATCAGGCTTAGGTTCAACTTTAGTTGTATTCTGTGCAATTAAAATCTAGCTAAACACCACTAACAGCCAATTCTCGTAGAAATAATTGCACTAAGTGCAATTAAACACTCATAGCAGAAAACACAAACTTTAATAGCTGCATTAAATACAACTAACCACAAAAAAGGCAACCAGAAGTCTCCCTCTTAGCTACCTTTTATCATTACAGAACTAGCTAATCAAGTCACTCCCTATATGTGTGCATCCGATCAAGAAGCAAACCTCTCCCTACCTATGCGGAGATTGTCAAATAAGAGCGCTCCTCAGGCGTTTCAGCGCCAGGTGAGTCACTGTCATCCCCAGCGATAATCTCGTCTACTATGTCCGAATTAATCTTGAAGACGTTGATTTCCTTGAATAATTTTTGCGAAATCTCATTAATCTCAACAGCTTGGCGGGCAATGTCGTGGATCGCGTTGTCCTGTTGTACGCTAGAGGCATTCACTTCCTGAACCCCTGCCGCAGTTTCCTCAGCAATGGCAGCCACGTTGTGAACAGACTCTGCGAGTCTACGATTCATAGTCTGTGTCATATCTACCTTGTCATGGATTTGCCCAATCTGCTTACTAATCTCAACGATCGACTGATCTATCGCTTCAAAAGACGACAACGTTTCTGCCACTTTTTGATCCTGCTCTTCAAGGTTTCCTTTAGTCTCCAGCATATATTGCTGAAATTCATCCATCCCTGCTTGCAGCTCGTTAATAATCTGACTGATATGTACGGAGGACTCTTTGGTCTGATCAGATAATTGTCTCACTTCATCTGCTATGACAGCAAAGCCCTTCCCATAAACTCCCGCCCGCGCTGCTTCAATCGCTGCATTTAGTGAGAGAATGTTGGTCTGGTTTGAAATGTTTGTGATCGATTTGGTAATTCTGGAGATATCCTTCGATTGGTCGCTCAATTTGGTTAAAGCAAGATATACTTTATTCACAGACTCACGTGAGTGCTCTGATACCTCGCGCAAAGCGATGACGGCCTCGGAACCTTTTCGAGTATTGTGATTAGCCGTTTGACTTGTCGAGAGCATAACCTCGGTATATTCCGTAATTTCATGAACTTCCCGTTCCAATTCCTGAATCAAGCTTGCGCTCTGCTCAGATTGTCCGGCTTGCTGCTCAGCGCCTACAGAGATCTCCTGTATTGTGCTTACGATTTCTTGGTTCGTATGAGCGGTAATCGATGAAGATTGTTGAAAAGAGTGCGAATAAGTCGCAAGCGAAGAAGCTACCGATTGGGTCTGCTGAAGCATCTCTCGTACCCGCAACACCATATGGTCGAAATGATGACTCAGACTTCCTAGCTCATCGTTATATGGCGAATTAATCTGCTGCCGCAAATCTCCCTCAGCAATTTTACGTAGAGCATCTTGCAGCTTATTTATAGGGTTCAGGAAGGAACGAATAAGCATCACAGCAATAATAAGTGTGAAAATGAATACTAGTATTGCTGCATAAGCCCCCATAGAACTAGTCAGATTTAACAAATCAAAAGAATAGTCTTGAGCCTTCTCTGCGTTCTCTGCTGCTGCTGTATATAGTTTCTCATTGGTCTCCAGCATAGCTTTATTCATAGCCAATGCCTTCGTATGTAATTCATCAATTCGTTCCAGAACGGCCATGGGATCAAGCTGCTCATCCTTTAGGGTATTCACTAATCCGTCAAAATAGCCTGTATATCCTCCAACTTGATTATGTAACTGTTCTAACTCCTTAGACGCTGGCGAATCTGCTTCAAACTTCACTTTACCCAATTCTTCCATTAGCTTTGTCTGCTTGTCCTTAAAAGGTTGGGTAAACTCTAAATCGCTAGAACCCGCTAGAGAGGTCTCCACACTGTTCATTTCTTGAAGCAGTTGAGTAATGGTGGATACTGTAATTCTTTTTTCCATCTCCATTTTTTGTGTTTCCATAGAGATTTCTACTTGATTGATTTTATAGTTTTGGTATAGCGCTACCCCTAGAAAGAATAGTACCACCGCAGAAAAACTCAAGATCAACTTCCACTTCATTGATAGATGCATAGACCTAGCCTTCAACAATATCATCCTCCGTATAAAGCCTCATATGGCAATAGGTACTTTTTACTAATATCTAAATTGTAGAAGCTGTACATTAAATACCGGACACAGTTTTGTATGAGAAATGTAAATTTTGTCGAGTACACGTTCACAACTATCCTATTGCAATTGACGTAACGTTAAGTGCTAAAATACTTCTCATAGGGCGCCTTATCAATCAATAGAACGGGAGTTGTCTATGAGTGGATTTGTGACCATTGATAAGCTTTCTACGCAAATCGGACTGACGAGTCGGACGTTGCGTCACTGGGAAGCACAAGGATTATTTGAAAGTCACCGTGAGGCTAGCTCGGGTTGGCGAATTTATGATGAGCACGCAATCCTTGCCATTCAAATCACTGCATTATTAAGAAAGCTTGATATTAGTATTAAAGATATCGGAACCGTTCTAAAGAACATGTCCGTACAGTCCTTGTATGAAACACTTCTTCAGCAATCCGCTTCAATTCATAATGAGAAATCCAAGCTAACACAAAAAGATCGCGAAATCCGCTTCTTATTACAATTAATATCCGCACGTACGGAGGAGTCCATAACTAACCATTTGTTATTAGAGCTGAATGAAGAATCATGCAATACATTGGATGATTTGAATGAGAATGAGGAGGTTCTATCTATGACAACAATTAAACACTCTCCACCTATCCATGTAAGATTCATTACACTTCCAACTATGAGATTTGCTTATAACATTGCAGTCAGTACATCCCCAGAGGATGAAGCTATGCTACCTGTCTTGGAATGGTTGGAAGTTAAACACCTCTTGGGGACGGCACGTTTATTTGGCGGGAATACAAATCCGCATCCTAGTGGTGAGAATAACCCTTATGGCTATGGATTCTGTGCCTCCATTCCTGAAAATGTAGAAATACCAAGCCACCTTAAAGAGATGCGGTTCGACGGCGGTCTCTATGCGATGACGGAAAGCAGTGATGATATCTACGGCTCATGGCAAGCACTGATGAGTTTTTTGGATAATAACCTTGATTATCAAGCTGACCACGATTCAAGATTATGTCTTGAGGAGCATATCCGTAACGATAGTCCCAAAGGCAGCGGAAATGAGTATGTATTAAATCTGCTCGAACCTGTAAAAAAGAGAGCATAAAACAAAACGCTCTCCTTTGCCCATCATGGCATTGGAGAGCGTTTCTATTGTCATCAAGAAATATGATGATCGCTTAAGATTGACTCAGCATTAACAGCTTCGCTAACATTTGAGCTATTTCTTCACGAGACGCTGTATCTTTTGGAGCAAAGTTAAGCCCCGTACTTTCTGCAACAGGCTTGCCTGAAATAATTCCTGCCTGCTGAGCAGCTGCGGCTGCTTCAAGAGCATAAGAGCTTATCGACTTCTGATCCGCAAAAGCTGAACTGTCGCCACTTACAGGCAATGTCCAGTTCATAGCTTTCGCTAATCGCACGATCATGACAGAGAGCTGCTCACGAGTTACATTTGCCCGAGGATTGAACTGTCCATCACTCACGCCGGTAACAATTCCCTTGCGATTAGCCCACGCTACCGCTGCCGCATAATAATCGTCAGCCTTAACATCTGTGAAGTTTCCTGCTCCTTCTGCGCCCAGATTAACACCAGCCAATCGTGCTAGGAGCAAGGTAACATCTGCTCTGGTTAGTTGACTCTTAGCTCCGAACTTACCTTCACCAATGCCGGTAATTACATCACGAGCTGCCAAATACGTAATAGAATCTTTAGCAAAGCTGCTGCCAATATCAGAGAAGCTCACTTTGTTGTACCCTACTGCATACGTGGAGAATTGTGAAATTTGGAAATTCAGTTGTCCCTTTGCTGCGTTATAGCTACTGCCTGCTAGTACAACCGCTTGCCCCGCATTCGTCAAATCATAAGCTACGACTGCATTAGCATCTTCATTTGCTCCTAGTGTATATGGCACTGTTATTGTCGCAAAACCAGCACCTAGGTTAGATAGACGCTGACTGCCAGCTGAAATCGCCATGTTTATTACTGGACGACTGCCAACCACAGCTTGAGCTTTGCCTTTCCCATCCATGTCCGCACTGCCGATGGACAGCTTAATGTCCTCACCCTTTGCTGCTGTGTGCACAGCCGAGAGTGCAATACGATCCAACGTTATCGTACCAGCTCCTGCTTCAAATACAACTGACTTTGCAGTACTACCTGTCAGTGCCGCAAAAGCACTCGATGGGAAGTTAAGTAGAACTTCACCTGAAGCTGCATCAACCTTAGAGCGGAATATCAACTGACCATTAGCATTATTCGCCAGAGACTTAAGTCCCTCTGTAACCATATCCAAAGTAACGGAGGCAACCAACTTACCTTCTGCATCCGCTGAAGCCTTAACCTCTACGATAATCTTATTACCTTCTGTGGTTACAGCTGGTGTTGTCGCCTGTTTAACTGGATCTTTAGTCGTTACCGTTGTACCAGGTCCCGGATTTGAAATCACCGGATCTGCTGCGGATACGGTCACAGTAGATTCAGCTACGCCATAACCATCTGCGCTATAGGTGGAGATAACCGCTGTTCCCTTTGCCAAGGGAGTGACCTTTCCGTTGTTATCAACGGAAGCAACATTTGGATTCGAAGAACTCCAAGTTACCACATTCGATCCACCCTCAGCAGGAACAACGCTAGCCTCAAGCGTTGCTGAAGCCTCGCCAACCTTCAATGACAAAGAAGTCCGATTCAGTGTTACCTTCGATACATTCAATTGATAAATGGCCACAGTACCACCAACTTCATTCGCTACGAGTACTAATGGCAATCCAGTCGGACTTGATGTTGCCGAAATAAATTCGATACCTTCTGGACCAGTGTCCGTTTCAATGGTGTTCGCAGGTGTGAATTGACGTGTATTAATATAGTTCACAAAATTCGGTTCCTCTGGATTCGTCACATCATAAGTCATCAGACCACCGATTCGCTCAAGACCAATAAAGGCCAGCGCTTTTTGTCCAACCTTGCCTACCTTGACATACTCAGGCTCCGGTCCTTTTTTGGTACTACGGTTATCCATGGTCGTGTTACTGTTGCTTGCATTGAAATATTCTGGCAGGCGTTCTCCGGTAATCTTTTCAAAGTCGCTGCCACTATCGTAGACCTGTTCCATAGAATCTGCTTCCCAAATGGAAAATGAACGGCCACCGTACAAGTAAATCCCATCATTGCCCATGTCAGACATAACTTCTACACTATCATATTTATCTTTATTTTTATTCAGAAACTTAGCCGCATCTGATTCCGGATCTAATGAGCCCTTCATTTTTTTGACTGAGCTCACGTTCACCTTACTATCCCATTCCGTTGCGTCACCTTCGTTGGCCGTGAACAGATAAGTTTTACCTCCGACCGTGTACTGATCTATACCATCAGGCATATACGTACCGAAGAATGGAACATTTTCTAAATTCACTTTATTATCTTTTACCAGGTCCAGAGCATTGTTAGGAAGGCTTAAATCCTTGAAACCTAATCCTTTAACCCATAGAACCTGCTTGGAGGCAATATCGATGGCAGCAATAGCATTATTCTCTTGAAGCGCTACATAAGCAATGGTCTGGTCATCAGAAAGCACCACAAACTCCGGCTCCAGATCACGTATCGCATCCTTTTTTTCACCTTTGCCCGTAATCTGTTTAGTTACCGGATCAGCTACTCCACGAATATGGACAAGATCATCAATTGCATCAGGGTTATCGAACTTCACCTGAATCGAAGTGTCCTTGAGCGTATCAATGATCGTTACACTACCTTCAGGATCACCGACAGTCGTGCGTGGTTCAGCTTCGTCCGCTGTCAAAATGTAACGACCATCATCGGTATACTTCACCATGTCCGGTTGTACTCCAGCTTCATAAGAAGCCAACATTTTACCATCATAATCGAGTACAAGAACCTTACCGTTCTTCATAGCATCTTCTTCTTGAATGGCTACAGCGATCCGTTTAGTAGCGGTGTTGATATCTACACTCGTCAGGTCTCCGTATGTAAATCCATCCACTTCGGATAGCTGTTCTACATTAATACTATATTCTTTTTGCGGATTAGAAGGGTCCTTGAGATTCACAATATCGACTGTTGCAGGGTGAGATGAACCATTAACGAGGTAGAACTTGCCGTTATCACGGTTAAACTTCACGATCTCCGCCACGCCGCCATCTTTATTGGTCACGCCTACAGCGTATCCGCCGATCTTAGTTACACTAAGTAGATCTGGAGTCAAAGGTGCTGCGGCTTCCGCCACATTCAGTGGTACTATAGCATCTGTCTTCTTCCGGGGTGTCGAACTGTCATACACTGCGATACTTACGGTGGCCGCCCCTACTTTCGTCGGAGTTCCACTAATATTCCCAGATGCTGCATCCAGTGATAGTCCGTCCGGTAAACCCGTAGCTTCAAAAGAATAAGGTTCTACTCCCCCATAAACGGACAATGTTACCGAATAAGGCGATCCGAGTTTTGCTTCTGAAAGATTCTGAGTTGCGATGCCAAGATCGCCTACATTTATTCCCCATTGTCCATCTGCGCTGTTATGTGGCTTTGCCAAGGCCAAAGCTGAAGCATCTAAGGAATCAAAGCTAATCTGTTTGAAATCTGCTTTATTGTTGTCTGAATCTACGAAATCAACGCGTCGAACGGACTTTTGTTTAGAAGTACCTTCCGCTTTCCCCGTAGGATAGTCCGTCTCGTATCCATCTATCTTAGCATTATCATCATTTGCTGCTACACCAATCATGTCCACGTAACTACTTGACATTGTTTGAAATGGATTCACAACCTGCAACAAGTCTGTACTGCTTAGTAGAACAACCTTCATGCCTTTGTTATTAAAATACATCCCCGGCCAGGACTGATCGCCTTTGGCACTGATATCGTTTTTGTGATCCTTGTTGTTGGCATCATCGGTGATGAGATAAGAAGAATGAGCTTTAATGGTTCCGTTCAAATCTAACTTGCTCCATTGCCCAGAGAGCTTAGGATCCGAATATTGTATAGACCAACCTACTAAACTCACATCGGAATCGGTTGGGTTAAATATTTCAATGTAACCTTTCGAGAAAAATCCACCTGATGCATCGGCAGTGTTACCCCCACCATAAACTTGATTAACAATAATATGAGGAATCTTCACATTGTATTGACCGTCTGCCGTATAAGGCGTACCTGATTGAACGGATGCAGCCACTGCTGGACCTGCCATCCAAGCGGAACCTAACAACATCTCAGCTGTAAGCATAAGAGAAACAATAGCTTTTCCTGTGGGTTTCAAGTAGATTTTCACTCCTATTGATAGTTTCTATCAATATAGAGTAATAGTATTACCTAACCTGCAGATTTGCGTAATGGTGATGTAAACATTCTCTATGCAGTAGCAGGAGTAATTTTCACAAATATAAATCGTGTAAGAGGCCCGACTAATAGAATTTGCAGTGGAAGTGCAACAATGAAATTCTTACCTATCGCAGACAGATAAGCCATCGGTAGTGCTGAGGTGAACCCTACATGAAGAACTGCGCCATAGAAGGACATAAACAGCACCATTCCAGTTACCATAAAAAAGGAGATGAACATGATTTTTTTGATCATCGGATCATTCTCTTTTACCAGCTTATGTGCGATCCCTTTCGCAACTTTCCCTACAACAAAGACATCCAGAATAAATGCAACTACAAACGCAGGTACGTAGCCGATGATCACATCTTTAACTAACGTACCTGACCAGCCCTCCATCAGCGCTACATTGTAAATGCTCATACCCAGCACCATCAAAGCACACATGATGAATGTAAATAATAATGCTTCTTTTTTGTTTCTTCCCATCTTCAAGCTCCTTTTATCTTTCAGTATTGTCAACCTGGATTACAATATCACAGCCATTCCAACTAAGTCAACCAAGTTGACAATAAATACAAATGACTTATACTTGGATTAATGAGCGATGATTTAGGAGTGTTCACATGGATAACCATCTGCAAGAAATGAATCTTATTGATTTACTTAGTGAGAAACATCTAGCCCTACGTAAAATAGTGACTGACCAAGACCCGGACCAAATTAATAAGACTGAATCCCATATCCTAGCAGTTCTTGAAACACATGAAATGCTCACGATCTCAGAAATCAGTAGAATTATTCATATTTCAAGACAGGGTACGCATAAAAGTATTCAAGGACTGTTATCCCGCAACTATGTAGAAGCCGTGGAGGTCAAAGGAAATCAACGTGACAAAAACATCATCCTTACCCAGAAGGGTATCGAATGCAATCAAAGAATGATGATCACCAAAATCGAATTAGAGCAAAGAATCGCTAACAAGCTTGGGGCAGCTAACGTAGAGCATCTCAAATCTTTGTTAAAAGAAGAATGGCTCTAAGCTCAAGCAAAAAAGACGCAGGGCTCCACCCTGCGTCTTTAAAAATCTTCAATTATTTTCCGGGAAATTGTCGTTAATTAGCTTTCAAAGCACTGTTTGCCGCGCTCTCCCCGCCAAGACGACCTGAGGTAAAGGAGTACCCAATACCAACGCCGTTTCCAACATAAGTATCGTTAAACAACACGCCTTCAGATTCAAGACCCACAGCAAACAATCCTTTCACTGGCGTCCGTTTATCATTCAGAACTTGGAACTTTGTATTTACTAGCAAGCCCCCAACAGAACCCAAGTTATTGATTTCAGCAATGATTGCATAATATGGACCTTCTTCACCCATAGGTTCTAAATACTCAGCAGCTTTACCAAATTCAGAGTCAACACCAGTTTTTGTCGCTTCTTTATAACTATTGTGATTTTCTACAAACACGTCAACATCCATTCCTGCATTCGTAGCTAATTCTTCAATCGTATTTCCTTTGAAGCCATCTCCGTTCTCCACCATCGAATCAAATACTTTCCCGACATTTGCCCAAGGGTTCTCAAGTGTAAATTGATCCGCAAATTCAGCATAGAATTCCGGTGGCATTCCTGGAAGACTTGGTGCATGAACACCGTTCATTCCTTTGGTCTGAAGTGCATCCAATTGGGATTTCGAGACAATAACCATATGATAGGGTCCATTAAATGCACTTGTGTTCGCTGCTGCAACCGAAGTTAGAGTCGCTGCTTCATCTCTGAATCTTGCGCCAGAAGTACCTACATTCATGAAATTCGGAAGATAAGTCAACATTAGTGGATAACTTGCTTCAAAAGGCTCATATTGTGCTTTTAGACCTTGTGTTGCTCTAGCTAATGTTTGGTGAAGCATTTGTCCACCGAAGTTGTCCGGTACCTTAGCTCCAGCTTCCCATGCCATTTCGAGACCTTCCCCTACGTTTTGTCCTAATCCACCGTTAACCCCTTCGAAACCAAAAGCCTCTTTAACCATCTCTTTATTTGCAGCATAACCACCCGTTGCCATTATGACACTCTTCGCTGAGATTTCTAGCGTTGTACCGTCTGCTTTCTCAGCGACTACTCCCGTAACTTCTCCAGCTTCATTCGTAATCAGCTTCTTGGCAGTCGTTTCTGTGATCACTTGTCCGCCATGTTGTTCAACCGATTCGGACAACATTTTCCGAAGGGTCTCTTCACGGGTTTCATAAGCCGGCAGCACATGTAGTTGTTCACCGAAGAAGTTCAGGAAGCTAGTTTTATATCCTTTTTCGGCTAACCAATCGTAAGTTTCACCGGATTTAGTAACATATTGTCTAATCGCTGCTGCATCCACTCTCCAGTGATTGTTGACAATCCAATCCGCAATTTCTTTTTCCACATTTACTTTTAGATTATTACTAGTAGCAGCAGAGGAGTTGTAGAACTTACCTGCCCAAGACAGATTACTTGCTCCCCCGATGACACCAGTTTTTTCTATAATAATAACCTTCGCACCTTTATCAGCTGCTGTAACCGCTGCAGATACACCGGATGCTCCAGCGCCCACTACAACAACGTCGGTTTCCAGTTTTTCTGTTTTCCCTTCACCGGCTTTTTTGACACCTCCAGCTTTGAGGACTTCTAGATTACCTCCACCTTTGGTTACGGCATCCTCTACAGCGGCAAGCATGGCTTCACTGGAAAGACTGGCACCACTAACAGCATCAACCGCCAAGGTTTGTCCTTCTAGAATTTGTTCTTTCATTTTTTCAAGTGCGCTATCGCCTAGGCCCCCTGTTTCCGATTGGCTTACAATCTTAATATCTTTAATTTTATCTGGCTCATCCATAGTTACTTCTACCTTAATAATTCCCTCTTTACCTTCCGCTTCCCCAGTGAACGTACCCGCTTTAAAGGACGATGACGACGAATTAGCCGACTCCCGATTTCCCGTACATCCGCTCAGCATGGAAACGATCAGCACCATACAAAAAGATAACATGAGCATTTTCTTGACGAAATTTCTGTTACGCATTCTGTTCTCCCCCAGTGTCTAAAATCTTATAACCTGAAACTGATAACGTGATAATTTTCACAAACTTAATTGTTAATCAACAACGTAATCCGACAGGCTATATACCGAAGTGTAAACCTTGGTGCAGCACCAAGGTCAATGTATACTTTTTGTCCAACTAGAAAAAAACACCCGCTCAAAGAGCAGATGTTTAATAATAGAAGCTATTGGATTGGGATATTCACTTCCAAATAAGATCTATTCTGGCCTTCGATTTTCTCAGTAAGCAATAATTTCCCGACCACATCTCCCGTTATGGCATAATGATTAGCCTCAATATAGTCGATCATGAACTGCAAAGAGTTCTTCGTGATATATTTTTCATCCGGACATAATATGGTAGCTGAGATACAATGACTTGGGCTAATATACTCTGCATATTCTTCGCTATCCATTTCGAATTTTTGCGCTTCTTCCTCTAGTAAGGTAAGGCCCCAGCTGTAATCAAAATTATTGTTTTCGCTGACAAAGTTATCTGTATCTTCAATTCTAAAAGAATAAAATGCATAAGGAAGTAAATCCATCCAAGTGTTGACCAAGCTTTTAACCATATCATTTTTTATTAATGCATTCTTATCCGTTTGCTTTAGTCTGTACATACCTGGCAGTTGTTTAAGTTTACACGTATATAAAAAGGACTCTAATCCCCTGAGTTCTTTATGAATTTCATTCATCTTATTAAGCAGCATCGTCTTCTGCTTGATCTCTTCTTCTAAATTCAACGCTGTTTCTTGCATCCTACCCATAACTTGCTCTAAAGAAGACTCCTTCATGAGGTTTGCCACTTCCGGTAATGGAATTCCCATACTTCTGTACCATCTACTCATAAGCAAATCTCTTGCATCTAAATCATTAAAATATCTGTAATTATTGCTGTTATCTTTAGTGGGTCTAACAATATCATGTTTCTCGTATAACCTCAGCGTATCCGCAGTCACACCGAGAATGGAAGCAAATTCCCCTATGCAATATTTCAACTGATGTCCCTCCATCCATATCATGCATACCCAGCCACATGAAATGATACACAGAAGGACCATTTTTAGATATGAAGTAGTTCATTTCTTACGATTCTAATGTATGCAAAAGATCACGCCAGACCAAACCAGTGAACTAATGTAAATCCAACTAAGGACAACAAGACCGAACCTATAAGCCCTGCTGCAAAAGACTTCATCCCCAGTCGTCTAAATGCCGCCAAGTCAACGTTTAAACCAAGTCCAGCCATCGCCATAGCGATTAGCATATAAGCTATCGTTACAATTCCATTTGCCACTGATGCTGATACGATCCCTAATGAATTCACACCACTGACGAGTAAGAAGCCTAGAATAAACCAAGGAATAGGAATGCTTTTCCATGAGGCTTTAGACTGTCCACCTTGCACTTTTCTTTCTGCACGATTGGTCCAAACCCCAATTAAGATAGCGACAGGAACGAGTAAGGCCACCCGAGTCAATTTGACGATAACCGCCATATCTACTGCTGCACTCCCACCTGCATCTGCTGCTGCAATGACGTGAGCAATTTCATGTAAGGTCGCTCCAGAGAAAACCCCATAGCCTAGATTCGATAAGCCTAGTAAAGGATACAAAAATGTGTATAGCAACGTGAATATTGTACCTAAAATTGCAACTATCGCTGCGCCAATCGCAGTTTCGTCGTCTTTGGCTTTGATTTGTGGAGCAATCGCCACCACCGCTGCCGCACCGCAGATCGCTGTTCCACAGGCTGTTAAGATACTGAGTCGCTTATCAACCTTGAATAGTCGGGCAAGTCCGTATACAACAGAGATCGTAAATACGATCACAATCACAGCCAGTAGAAATACCCGTGGACCTGCAGCAACAATATCCATTAAATTCAACCGCATACCGAGCAGGATAATCCCTAGACGTAGCAGCTTTTTGCTGGAAAAATCAGTGCCATGGGTGATCGTACCCGGCACTCCAACTGTTGCCCGCCAAATAATTCCGATTAAGATAGCAATGACCAATTGGCCCATAATAGAGAGAAAAGGAAAGCCTGCTAAATATTTTGCGACTAATGCAATGATTAAGGTTAACCCAATGCCAAGTGCAAAACCAACTTGTTTCTTATTGTTCGATTGGTATAATCCCTGTGAATCCCCCATGTCGTGTACACCCCTTGTATGAATCTCTAGATGACGGAGGTATGTATTTCCCTTCCCCCATGAATCAACAATAATACGCCATGGCTCGAAAGTTAAATACCAATATACTATCCGTAAGATTAGTATTCCTTATGCTTGAATCCATGCAAAAACTCATTTATGTACATGAGCGCCATTTCATTATTAAATGTTATTCGCTCTCCCCATCTGCGACTGACAATGATCCGGCATACACTTATCCAATCCATGACCGAATTAGTGAATTCCTGCTAAAGTACATCAAATGTTCTGATATCCTCTTTCACATCGGTAAATACTGCAAAAATACAGCAATCCCCCCGCTTATCACTTGAAAATGAATTCTGACGCAAGTATTACTGCAGATCCGCATGAATAAGTCGGTTAGCGATTGCTTATATCAATAAAAGATGTATTTTTGCAGGTTTATCCTCTACCCGTCATCTCAATTAGCTACTTTATTTCCTCACATTCACACAAAAAAACTCCTTCGAGAAGGAGAATACCGAAGCATCCACCTCTCCAAAAGAGCAATTGTGTTCCTATATTAATTTTTTTAAATTTACACTTCAAGCTTCTGGAGCTTAGTTCCCTTCGGGAGTACAGAAGTTATATACTCGTGAACGGGATGTTGTCCTTCAGCTTCCGCAAGTACCGTCACAATTCCTTGGTCCGTACCCGTTCTGATCAGACGTCCCATTCCTTGTTTAAGTCTTAGCAGCATGTAAGGTAAATCCACATCTTCAAAAGGATTGGAAGTCTCCGCACGTTTTGCCATAAATACAGGGTCAAGCGGAGGATAAGGTAGCGACCAAATGATCACATTAGATAGTGAAGGTCCTGGTATATCTAATCCTTCCCACAGTGTCACCGCACAAAGCACACTATGCTCATCCCGCTGAAAAGCTGAGATCAGATAGCTGATCTCTTGATCCCCCTCATAGAGGAAAGAATACTTGCTGGATTCTGCTCTCTGCGAGCTGAGCTGCTTGAACTGCAGAAGTTCTTCTCGAGTACGGAATAACAACAGGGCTCTTCCTTCTGTCTGCTGGATAAGCTTCAGGGAGATCTTCATTTTCTCAGCAAAATCACCGCTCTGAAGCTCAGGTACATAGATATTCATCTGGTGCTCATAATCATAAGGTGAGTCTACAGAGAAAGACAGGAAGTCGTGTATCCCAAGACTATCCTTCAAGTATTGGAATGATTTATCCACGGATAATGTAGCCGAAGAGAATACGATTGGCATTTTTTGCGTGAATAAGCTGTCTTGAAGTACTTCTTTAACATTACGCGGCATGACCGACAGCGTTAAGCCATCGCTATCTTCTGTCGCCCAGCAGATTAATGCACCTGAATCCTCAAACAACCTCAATGCGATCTCTATGGTCTCCAAACGTTCTTCCACAATCCGCAATTGATATTCATCAATCGTGTACAGTCCACTTTCGAATACTAATTCTTCTTCAATAGCGGCAATTACACTACGCATGCGATGCACCTCACGGATTAGCGATGCATTTAGCTCAATGCTTTTTCGATCCGATCCAGGAATGGTGCGGCATTGACGACGAATGTGTTTAAACATTTGCTCACTTTGCATAATCGCTTCATCGATAAGAGCAGCAAGCGTTTCACGAATCTCATTCTGTAACAGACGAGAGATTAGTTCTTCAAAGACAACATGCTTCATTTTATAGCCTAACGCCTTCATGGCGGCAGATTCTAACAAATGCCCTTCGTCAAACACAACTGCACAATGCTCTGGAAGCAGAGGAATTTGACCCTCTCGTTTACGCGCTTCATAAGTCCAGACATGCTCCATGTAATAATCGTGGGAACAAATGATCAGGTCGCTTGATTTCCGGTAATGATCACGGGACAACGTTTGTCCACAGCGATGACGCATATCACAAGTAAAACAATCCTGAAACGTATCCCAGTTGATCTTATTCCATTGTTCATCATTCAGATCTGGATAATCCCTACGGTCGCCATAGGCATGGAACTGCTGCATCGGTGCATGAGAATGTACAAAATCAGGTAAAGTACCATATAAACTCTCCAGCGGCAAGCTCCCATCATCATTGTTGCGAGCATGATCCAGCTTTTTCAGACACATATATTTATCTGGAGATTTCGCTAGTCTGGCATCAATATTCATATTCAGATGCTTCGCAAGCTTGGCAATATCACCCTCTGGCTTCACCAACTGCTCAATCAAGGACTCGTCCGCACAAGCGATAATCGCAGGTTTACCCATATACCGCGCATAACAAATGCTATATAACAAATACACTAAAGTCTTACCCGTACCGACCCCTGCCTCAGCAAAAATCGTCTTCTTCTCAGCAAAAGCTCGCTCCACCTGAAACGCCATGTAAATCTGTTCATCACGAACTTCAAATCCTGCCTCAGGAAGAATTTCATAGAATACATCGCCGACCCATTCCCCTACTTGCTCCATAAAAGGTCTGGTCCGATCATATTCAAAAGGATACTGTGTCGCCAACAAGCCTACCTCCAATATTTGATCAGGCATATCACGTTATGCCATGAAAAATAGAATCAACGGAAAAACTCTATTATCTCATAAGATTGGAGTAATTACAAAGTAGTTCATTCGAAAATATGTTAGATATCGAGTTTACGAGTACCAATCCATTTCACCATTTCAGGATCCCGATGTGAAAAGAACAAACTCTGATTCGTATCTAACGTAGCAATGGATGCCATATCCTCTTGGCTTAATTCAAAATCAAAGATATTGAAGTTTTCGATAATTCTTTCTTTACGAACTGACTTCGGAATCACAACGATTTCTCTTTGTGTGAGCCACCGTAAAATCACCTGAGCCACGGATTTATTATACTTTTCAGCTATGGATACCAGTAACTCATTCTGGAACAAATTATTTTTCCCTTCAGCAAAAGGTGCCCATGACTCGATTTGAACATTATTTTCAGTCATAAATTCCGCATTTTCGATTTGCTGGTTGAAAGGATGCGTTTCAACCTGATTTACAGCTGGGACTACTTCATTATGAAGAATTAAATCAATCAAACGATCCTCATGAAAATTACTAACGCCGATAGCACGGATCTTGCCCTCACGATATAATTCCTCCATAGCTCGCCATGAGCCAAACACATCGCCAAATGGCTGATGAATTAAATACAAGTCCAAATGATCAAGCTGTAATCGGTTCAGTGATTGTTGAAATGCTTTCTTTGTGCGCTCATAACCCGTATCTTGAACCCAAAGCTTTGTAGTGATAAATAATTCCTCTCTTGCCACGCCACTCCGTTTAATCGCCCTGCCAACTGCTTCTTCATTTAGATAAGAGGCGGCAGTATCAATCAGGCGATAACCTGCCATAATAGCGTCATAAACGCTTTGCTCACATTCATTTGCATCTTGAATCTGATAAACACCAAAACCGAGTATAGGCATTTCAACATTATTGTTCAAAACTACTTTTTGCATAATATTACCCTCCAAGTTTTCAATGATTAAGTGTAAATCCTCTTTCTGTTTGCATATCCTTATTATGTACCTGATGACAAAGCGACCGTTATCCCATTCTTGCCAAATGTTTGCCTAATCCTCTCACTAACACTTATGTAAGGGATGAATATAGACTATAATCAGACTATAAAGAGATAACGAAATGAGAGGATCAAATGCCTGAAATAATCACTAAACAGCAGAATGAACTCGTAAAAATCATTGACCATTACACAGAAAAAGATGGTGTTCACCAAACGGCTATTCCCTCTTTATTTTTCATGCGTGACTCGAATGCGTCCATACCAAAGCATGGAGTTTACAAACCTTCCTTATGTTTGGTGGTACAAGGGGCTAAGGAGGTATGGCTGGCACAGGAGCGTTTTAGATACACCCCCTCCGATTACCTCATTGCATCCGTTCACCTGCCAGTTACCGCCCAAGTCACTGAAGCCACTTCCGATGTTCCATACTTAGGGTTCAAGCTTGAATTTACACCAAGTCAAATTTTAGAGGTTTTACAGGAATCTGAAGTTCGAGTTTACGCTAAAGAAAATCCTAAGCGAGCTATGTTTGTTAGCCAGATGGAGTCTTCCTTAATGGATGCGGTCCTACGGTTAGCTCGTTTGTTAGATCAGCCTAAAGACATTCCAGTGTTAGCTCCATTATTTACAAAAGAGATTCTTTATCGGGTGCTACAAGGGCAAAATGGGATTGCATTGGAGCATATTGTAATGGAAGGAAGCTCAACTCATCTAATCAAAGATGTTATTGAACATATCATGAATAACTATGCTAGTTCTTTTAAGATTGAGGAGCTTGCCGAAATAGCGAATATGAGTGTTTCTTCGTTTCATCGGTACTTTAAAGAAGTAACTGCAATGAGCCCTATTCAGTTCCAAAAACATCTGAGACTTCAGGAAGCCCGCCGGTTATTACTAACCGAGTCAGCAGATGCCACCGATGTGGCATTTCGAGTAGGCTATGAAAGTCCTTCGCAATTTAGCCGTGAGTATTCCCGCATGTTTGGTTTTCCTCCTAAACAGGATGTAAAGCGTCTGAAGGCATAACACGTTTAGATAAAACCTAATCTTAAATAGTAACTGACCCAAATAAGGGCGAGCATAGCTAACTGTAAGAAACGATAACTTAGTAAGACTAGTAGGCAGCCGGTCACACGACAGCCAGATGCCGCAAGCTTGCAGGTCGATCAATACCTCGTCGGGTGCCAATAACGGAACTTCCGTCGTTGCGACTCTGAAATTCTGCGGTCCAAAGACTCTAATTTGTTTCATATACCCTCCGTTCAATAGCAACAAGCTTGACGAGTCTGTGAGTCGGATCTTCAAGCAAATTAGGATTAACAGAACACTGCTTAAAGCGAATGGGAACATCATTCTTCTTAGACAAAATAAAAACTCCCCTTCAAGTAACGGTTATTAATTAAACCTTTGTCTACTTGAAGAGGAGCTTATCAAAATCGGTAGCCTGTTACGTAATTTATAATAGTGAGGTTACGAACTTCACCTCCGGAAAGCCGCTATTCGGTCCTTTCATTAAGATTCCGCCTTTATTTTTCAGATACATATCGAAGAAATCAAGCATATAGGCATTAATAACGGAGTTTGCTCTTTCGGGAGCAACCTTTCCGGTAACGCCCAGTATTTTGAATATCGGAGTAATGAACTGTACGTCGGTGAAATTCAAATGCTCCGTATTTTCGATATAGAGAACCTGTCCCCCTTCGTCGACTGTCTGGCGCATCCGTTCAAGTTCTAACTTTTTATCTTCCGTTACTTTATCCTCCCACTCTCTTGTTGAGCCCATACGGTTAAGCTCTGAATCCGTGTAGACCCGGTTATCCATCACCATTTTTAATTTTTCAAATTCGCTTTCCGAGTGGATGAACAAAAACGGCTTACGCAGACCCTCTCTTTCACGCAAACGATAAAGCCCTCCATCAAAGTCTATTCCAACCGCGATTCGCGGATCGTAAGAGGCGTCATAGGCCGTCGCTCCGCCGATGGAATGACCGAATACACCGACATTACCGAGATTAATTCTCCCTTTTAGATGACTTGGAATCTTCCCCGATTGGATGAGCTCGAATTGGTCCAGCACAAACGCCACATCGTCGGTTAAAACTTTACCCAACTTGTCGCGATTACCTCTTTCCGTCTGGTAATCATGGTCAGGCGAGAATAAATCGTTAGTTGTGCTGGTCGTGATTCGACCGTCTGGAAACTTGGTTGCAAATGTATTGTAGGTGTGGTCAATCACTGCCACGATATATCCGTGACTCGCGAGATATTCAGCTTGCGCCGTGTGGAGGAACCTGGAAGAGCCGAAGCCGGGATTCGCAAGGATCAGTGGGTATGAAGTCTGTGCAGAAGAGATTTCAGCCTCCGAATAAGCATGACTGGATACGTACTTTAGGTGTTGTAAAGTAAACCCGGGAAGGCCATAGTTCATAGCCATATAACGTAAAATCTGGGTATCTGGAATAAAGGGAGCGTACTTGCCGGTGCCATCTTGAGCCGGATACCATACCTGAACCATCAACTCTCTCTTGCCTGTCGCGGTTTTGCTAAATGTTTCCTCCCGGTTTTGGTCTATGAAATGAAAGATTTTCGTGCCTACCTGCAACTCGCCGGTTGGCGCCGGAAAGTCGAATACAGGAAACACATATATGAAGCACCCCGTTGCTATTAGCCCAATCACGATAAAAAGGCGGCCCAGCACCCTACGAATTCGCGAGGCAGTCCGAGCGACTTTCGGCTTTATGAAAACGTCTTTAAGCGAAAGCATAAGCATCAGGATCGTAAATCCGTATAAAAATACAAGTTGAACCCTGTATCCTTCGACAAGCAAATGTATCACTAAAAAAATGGAGCCTGCTCCGCTTGTCAGGAGCAAAGCAGATCTTCGAATACGTTGATTTAAAATGAACAGGAGTGCCAAAAAACTGGCACTTGTAAAGAATAGCAGCATTTCAAAAAACCTCACGACCAACTCCCCCTTAAAAATAATCCTATCAATGGATTAGTATAGAGGAGCTGTTAGGTTGATGCCATTGATCTAGATGACAATTCATTGATCTAGATGACATTTACCTAACACTTTTGTAAGGTTTCGTGACGATGGCGCAGTGCAATATGCTGTTATGTAGGGGAAAGAAAAGCCCCCTCCGCCGCATGTCATGCCCAAGGGATATTGACAAATTTAATTACTGAACATGTATTTCTGATTTGATATCATGTTGACTTAAAAATTTCATTAAATCATTACTA
>NZ_JBBOBV010000003.1:0-41970 GCF_038000345.1 Paenibacillus sp. FSL E2-8871
AAGAGTGTACTGGCGCGTGTCCGCACCAATACACTCTTTTTATGACCATCTATCTTCTATCTCCCACATATCGATCGCTACCAGCACCAAGTCCGACAACCAGCAGCAATACGCTTGCACCCAGCAATAAAACAAGCGGCATCGTCCAGCTATTCGTTACATCATGAAGCCATCCGAATAATGCCGGGCCCATTGCTGCAAGCACGTAACCTACGGATTGGGCCATTCCCGACAGTTCCGCTGCTTCTTGAGTGCTTCTGGTCCGTAGACTGAAGAACATCATCACAAGTCCGAAGGCAAATCCTCCGGCAATCCCAAAACAGATCGCCCAGACAGCCATTAAAGCACTGCTTCCCAACCATATGCCACCGATTCCGATGAAATACAAAATAGCCGTGATGATTACTAGAATACGTTGGTTCTTCATCCGACCTGCCCACAACGGCACGAAGAAAGTAAACGGCAGCTGGGCCATTTGCATTAGTGATAGTAACCAACCTGCATGGCTTGATGACATCCCTCGCTCACCAAGGAGAACAGAGAACCAAGCAATGAAGACATAATAGAGCAACGACTGTAAGCCCATAAAAATCGTTACCTTCCAAGCAAGCGAAGAACGCCACATATTTCCACTAGAGATCGACCCCTTGGCCCCAGTCCCTTGATCGAGCTTGCGCATTTGCGGAATCCAGAACAGGGTTGCTAGCGCAGCGATCATAAACCAAATCGCCAAAGTCCCTCTCCAGCCAAATCCAGCTTGACTAGCTAGCGGTACACTAATACCTGAAGCGACGGCAGCGCATAAATTCATTGAGACGGTGTAGACACCTGTCATTAACCCAATTTTGTGAGGAAACTTCCCTTTAATCAGACCCGGAAGCAGTACATTACATACCGCAATAGAAAGCCCGAGTATCGCCGTACCTGTGAACAACAGTCCCGTTCCAGAACCCGACCGGATTAGAATCCCCATAGCAAGCATAACCATAGCAATTAATAACACATTAGCCAAGCCGAAACGGCGAGCTAGCTTTGGAGCAAACGGGGACAAAATGGCAAAAGCCAACAATGGTAGAGTAGTAATAGCTCCTGCTAAAGTGTTCGATAAGCCTAGATCATCCTGAATCATTTGTACCAGTGGACCGACGGATGTGAAAGGCGCTCTAAGTGCCGCTGCGATAAACACAATCCCCAACACTAGCAGCCAGCGATCATATTTGGTATCCGTTAAACCTCTATTCTGAATGTTTCCTTCTCGTTGCGATGCTTTCATCATGTATCCTCCTAAATTGCAACAAGCATAAACGCCTTTGACATCCCTGTAAGGACGGTGAGCGATTACGCCTGAAATATAAAAATGTTTATTACATGGCATTAAGACCTATCATCCACTATTATTATAAAAGTTACAAGCCTTAAGTAATTTTATAACCCTATTATTGACAAAATCGAATGACATCTTTAGTATCCATATAATCAAGACAATTGAGAATCAATTTCATTCGATCTCCTACATATTCTTATAGAAAAGAGTGAACAGAATGCTTCGAAGGTTTTTTTCCTACTATCGTCCGTATAAAAAACTATTTATATTGGACTTCTCCTGCGCTGTTTTTGCAGGTCTTCTAGAACTAGCTTTTCCGGTAGCTGTCAATAAATTTATTGATGATTTGCTCCCGGGTCAAGATTGGCCGCTAATTCTTATTGCGTGTGTCGCGCTCCTAGCTATTTACGCCTTGAATACAGTTATGCAGTATATCGTTACATACTGGGGGCATATGCTTGGCATTAATATCGAGACCGATATGCGTAAAAAAATGTTCGATCATATCCAGAAACTGTCCTTCCGCTTTTTTGATAATAATAAAACAGGTCACCTCATCGGGCGAATCACCAACGATTTAAATGATATCGGCGAGGTGGCGCATCACGGTCCTGAGGATATATTTATCGCCATCATGACACTTGTCGGTGCTTTCCTCCTTATGGCTGATATTAATCTGAAGCTGGCCATTATTACTTTTATTATCGTTCCAATTATGGCTTGGGTGATCATTTACTTCGGACGCAACATGACTTCCACCTACCGCCAGCTTTTTGGAAATGTAGGCAGTTTCAATGCCCGTATTGAAGATAATGTCGGCGGAATCCGGGTTGTTCAATCTTTTGCCAATGAACAGCATGAACAAGAGCTATTCGCAGTAGATAATCAAATGTTCCGTAAAACTAAGCTTCTCGCTTATAAAATCATGGCCAAAAGCTTATCCGTCAGCTATATGATGACCCGCCTCATTACGATCCTTGTGATGATCAGCGGCGCTTGGTTCTTCATCAATGGCGAGTTGCAAATCGGTGAGTTTGTGGCATTTATTCTGTTGTCCAATATCTTTTTCCGTCCGATCGAGAAGATCAATGCCGTTATCGAGAGTTATCCAAAAGGAATTGCCGGCTTTAAACGTTATCTAGAAATTATTGATACGGAACCAGATATCAGCGATAAGCCGGATGCCGTAGAGGTAAATACTTTACACGGTGATATTACCTTCCAGAATGTCTTTTTCGGATACGACGAAGATCGTCCGGTTCTACAAAATATCAGCCTAAAAGTTAAGGCTGGCGAAACGATTGCCTTTGTTGGACCTTCTGGTGCAGGCAAAACAACTATTTGCAGCCTGCTCCCTCGTTTCTATGATGTCACAGGCGGGGCTATCACCATAGATGGCATTGATATCCGTGACATGAAGCTGGAGTCGTTACGTAAGCAGATCGGGATCGTACAGCAGGATGTGTTCCTGTTCTCGGGTACGATTCGTGAAAACATCGCCTACGGAAAGCTGGATGCGAAGCTGCCCGAAATCTGGGAAGCTGCTCGGCGTGCCCATCTGGAAGATCTCATTCAGAATCTTCCAGATGGCATGGATACGGTGATCGGCGAGCGCGGTGTGAAGCTGTCCGGTGGACAGAAGCAGCGCCTAGCGATCGCCCGCATGTTCCTGAAGAATCCACCGATCCTGATTCTGGATGAAGCTACTTCAGCACTGGATACAGAAACGGAAGCAGCGATTCAGCAATCGCTTGCGGATCTGTCCGTGGGTAGAACCACACTCGTCATCGCCCACCGATTGACGACGATAAAGAATGCCGACCGGATCATGGTCGTGAACGAAGAAGGCATCGCCGAGCAAGGCCGCCATGAAGAGTTAGTCCATGCCGGTGGCATATACAGCCGGCTGCATCAGGCACAGTATAACGCTTAGGGACGTTATCTGGAGCTTCTGTAGAATGATTGATTCAGCTGCTGAGATTTTCAAGAATAACAAGCCTAGTCTCCACGTTATTGGCGACTAGGCTTGTTTTTTCGTGCTTCTCATCTATTTCCAGCATGAGAGGCTGCACACCACATGAGTAGGGTCCTGTGACCTAGGTACCTACTATCATTTTTAACATCGCTGCTTCTACATTGACGTTCTTTCATGACCACGACCAAAATGTACATGCTCTAATGAGTGAAGTATCTGTGTCCCAATAATTATTATACACTCTATAAAAAAGTTCACCCGGATGTAGAATGAGCTTTTTTTAGTTTCAGGAGAGCTGAATATACGAATCTTCAAAACCCAACAAAACTTCATTACGCTGCCCCCAGCTAGCCTCTTCCCTTCCCAACTCCGAGACGTAACCGTACAGGCAATCGTCTCTTTGTACTAGACAGATACGGCCACTAGGCTTGCTGTAAACACAGGCTCCTGTGAGTTTTTCTTCAAAAAACTTGCCTCTACTTGTGATACGGTTCACCGTAACAGGGCTAACGGCGAAAAATGCGAAAGGAGCTGCCGTGGCAGCTCCTTTCTTGGTCGTAGAGAAACGTCTATTGAACTTATGAGTTTGGATGATTAAACAACACAACACAAGAGTCGCATTCGAACATAGAGAGAAAAAGTTGCAACAACAGTACTCAGTCGAACTATTGCAACGATTCGAATAAACGCTTTAAATTATTTAATAATGCGTTTTTTTCATCCCAAGTCCAATCAGCTAAAGCTTCATGCATATTGCGCTCACGGGCGAGGTTAATCATTGTATTGATTTCCTCCCCGTATTTTGTCAATTCAGACACACGAATTCGAGAGTCTGAACTTGATGGATAAGTATAAACCAACCCGGCGGTCTCTAACTTATCGATTTGCCGACTAACACTCGAATAGTTTTTCCCCATCATAGCAGCCAAATCACCAACACTAGTCGGTTGGAGATGCTCGATACCAACAAAGACGCGAAAGGCTGCTGCCTCCAAATTTACACCAGCATCAGCAATCATTTTCTTATCACGGTCTGACCGATTGATAATGGAAACTAAATCAATTAGCGCTTTAAAAATTTCATTCTCCATTTCTTTTTATCGCACCTTTACTACTGGACGTGGTGTAAGCGGAGCATTCCAAGCCTCTTCGATATTTTCTAGAGCAAACTCTGTTGTGTCAATCTTTATCTTCCTCTCGGCGGCCATCTCAAAAACACCTTGAACAGCGGATAACATATCAGCTTTAGAAACACTCTTATCTCCACTACCTACCAGTTCAATTGTTGATGAGCGTAAAATAGATGAAGGTAAATTTATGTTTTCTTGTCCAGATGAAGTTCCAATGCTTACAAAGCGGGTTACACGATCCGTATTATTCTTAGAAAGAGCTGCCATGATGGCGAATGCGCTATCACCCCAAAGGTAATCCAATATAACATCAACACCTTCAGCAATAACTGGCATTAGGCCGTTTTCAAACATTTTTTGTCCGTAGTCAGCTGTCATATCAAATGCAATGGCCTCATCGGCTCCAAGTGAATGTAGCTTCGATTCATTGCGTCCCGTTACAATGATTTTCTTGGCCCCAAGGCCCTTAGCAATCTGAACTGCTAAGCTACCGGATGCCCCAGTGGCGCCGTTAATCAAAACCGTTTGGCCGGATTTGAAGCCAGCCCGAAATACCAATGCAGCCCATGACGACATAGCTGGGTTGGCAATAGCGGCAGCAGTGAGATCATCAATACCATCCGGTAAACGAACAACTAGCTTCTCGTTGACAACGGTTTGCTCAGCCAAACTACCATACGGTGCCGTTGGCAGTGCAAAGTAAACTCGAGACCCATCTTTCAAAGTTCCAACACCGTCAATACCAGCTACAATTGGAAAATTAACTTCTGATGAGTAGTGCTTACCCATTGAACGGAACTTGCTAACTCGACTCAAGGCTGTTGCCGAAACGTTAATTATAACTTGCCCACCTGTCGCAACAGGGGAATCAAAATGACCCATTACGGGAATGGTCCCCTTCTTCTTCACTATTGCTGCCTTCATAGTTATTACACCCAGCTCTCATTCGAAATTATGTGCATCGCACAAATTATGTGCACAATGCACATTTTATTTCGAACCATTCCTTGATGAATATACTGAGGTCAAAGGGTTAGCTAAATTCGTGCTTCACCGTCGCCAATTGGACACGGTCTTTCAGCTGGACTATCCATATGCAAGGCAGGTCGGTCTTTCTGCATCCAGACTAATTAAGCAATAACTTGCCGTTACTTATGATACGGTTCACCGCGGCCGTCCAGTCGTTCCCTGTTGAACTGATTATGGAGGCAAAATCATGGAAGATAATCTCGTACACAACAGGTTGACCGTCAATGGCTGGAGCAGGTGCTGCGGCAGCAGAGCAAGTCTGTCTCCGATGTGTTCTATGCCGTGAGAGGTACGCAAAATTAGTTATATTTTGACTACTATCAGGACCACATGACAAACCTATTAATTAGCTACGACCTCGACATGACCCTCATGAAGATCAGTTAATCAATGCCTGCCACTAAACCGTTTAATCGCTTCCTCGGTCACCGGCTCGAAGAGGTTTACAAGGTTGCCGTCGGGATCACGGAACAGCATAGAACGGTTTCCCCACGGCATCGTGGTCGGTTCTTTTACCCAATCATAGACAATTGGCTTCAAGCGTGCATATTCGGCTTCGACATCGTCGACGCGGAACTCGATGATGACAGTGTGATTGCTCGCTGCCACTACGGAACCAGCGCCGAATAGCTGCGCCGTTTGGGAGTGGCCGATTGCCAGGGTACATGCTGGCATAACGAGTTCGGCAAAAACAGGCGCGGGGTGCACCGCCGAAACACCCAGAACTTTTTCATAGAACTCGACGAGACGATTCACATCGTCGGTAATGATGCGTACAGAAGCAAAATTCACAAAATACCATCCTTTCTATACTCCTTTATGTTTACATACCCGATAATAAAACAACGCTACTGACAGCGTTATGTCAGTAGCGTTCTGAAATTTTTCGGGCTTCCTCACGAATCTTACTCCGGAATGATTCAGGCTCCAATACGATTACACCCGCTCCCCAGCCGAGCACCCATTGCAGTAATTCATCCAGTTGGCGTACGCGTAAAACCACATCTAATCCAGCTTGATGCTCTTTCATTTCTTCAATGTAATGATAGTTGGATTCCTTCACCTTATCTGCGAGATCATGATTAAATCGAAGATGAACTCGCAAGTGGCGATCATCCGGAGGGATATACTCTCTTATGTCAAAATGCACAGGAAGCTCGAATCGCGATTACGCCTGTTTCTTCATTTGAAACAAACGAGGGATAACGAAGCTGATTGACAAGCGGAAGGGGCTTTTCCTTTGTCAGAGAAAGCCCCGAAATTGAATCACAGGCTTACCTTCGTCATTTGATGTAATAAGCTACCCATATATTTCCGATACAATTTATATCTGAATATGAAAGATTGGGTTGTTTTATATGGCGAACGGATCAAATGAAATAAAAACACTTGATGTTACAGAAGTTCTTGACCTAGCTAGTAATAAACATATTATCGACGCATTTGTTACTGATGAGAACAATGAGCAAGAAGTGGTTGTAGCAATAGTTGCTAGGATACGGATTGCTGATATTAAAAACAAGCAAGGTTGGAATGCAACTGTTGTAGATGCAAAAAGAAGTCGCTTTTATGACAGTGTAGAAATTAATACAGAACCTACAAACCGCGTGGCATCAAACGCTGTAAATCTACACACATCTTCAGGAATTTTCTATGGTTCCTATAAAGGATATAATGTTAGAAAGCAACGAGACTATGTCAAGAAGAATGGTAAGAAATTGTTGGAACGATATCAACAGTTCTACTCTGAACCAGTCACCCCTAAAGATCAATAATTTGTTGTAGACAGTTGCTTAACTATCCTCGTTAAAGAGTCCTATTCAAAAATAGAGCCAGACATTCTCCCAAAGAGAATGGCCCGACTCTATATCTGTTAAGATGTGTTTCTATTACCAAAGGTTCAACTTCACCTCATGCAACCTTGTATTAGGATAGCCGATGAATCGACCATACTATATCCGTACTGAAACCAAGGGTTAGACCGTCAGCTTCGTAATAGAATCCAACTTCATCACCTGCTTGCAGCTCTACATCACCGGATAGCGTCACCGTCGCACTACTTAGTACGGTCCTTATAGTTAAAATTAACGCTATATTGACGTCCAAGATAGGCATATAACCTTTTATTAAATCAGTGCTGCCATTCTTCTTTACGGTAAAAAATGGATCAATGCCTCTTCCTAAGCTTATACTAACTGGAACGTTAGTCTTATAGTTAACAGTTGCATATATAGCATACTTGCCAGTGGCCGGTGCCGTAAATATCCCTGTAGCAGGATTAAATGCAGGGCTTGCGTAATAAGGGGACGCCTCACTCCAATTCGTAAATAGCGTGCTACTAGCGATTGAGTATGTCGTACCCGTAACAGAAAATCCTTCCGAGGTAAAAGAAGTCCCCGCTGGCCCTGGATCTCCTTGTGGTCCCGCCGGTCCTGCTGGGCCTTGTGCTCCCGCTGGCCCCGGATCTCCTTGTGATCCCGCCGGTCCTGCTGGGCCTTCTGCTCCCGCTGGCCCTGGATCTCCTTGTGGTCCCGCCGGTCCTGCTGGGCCTTGCGCTCCCGCTGGCCCTGGATCTCCTTGTGGTCCCGCCGGTCCTGCTGGGCCTTGTGCTCCCGCTGGCCCTGGATCTCCTTGTGGTCCCGCCGGTCCTGCTGGGCCTTGTGCTCCCGCTGGCCCTGGATCTCCTTGTAGTCCCGCCGGTCCTGCTGGGCCTTGTGCTCCCGCTGGCCCCGGATCTCCTTGTGATCCCGCCGGTCCTGCTGGGCCTTGTGCTCCCGCTGGTCCAGTCGCTCCGGTATCGCCTTTATCACCCTTGACTCCATTGCCTTTAGAATTCTGCGATTCTTGGTCAACCGATGGCTGAGTACTGATGGTGATGGTTTTCATGGTGGAATTCCATACTACTTTTGCACCGAATAATTCGGCAATAAAACGTACCGGTACCATAACCCGGTTCTGAATGATCTTAGCAGGTTGATCGAGCGTGACCTTCTCCTCTACATCACCGACTTTAATGCTGGCGGTCGGGTCGCCTATAATCAGCGTACCCGATGCATCTCCTTTAAAAACCGCTATTGTTTGTGTAGAACTGTTCCAGTTAAGAGACACGCCGAGCGAGTCTTCAAGGACCCTCAAAGGCATAAGCGCGGTTCCTTTATGGACAATGGGTTCGACGTCACTCGGGATTACGCTATCATTAACGATAATAGAAATCTCGGCCACTTGGCCGACCGGAGCCGCCTGAGCAACAGGGACCACAAACAACGTCATTACAAGCACAAGTACAATAGATAATTGCAGTCTTTTTATTTTTATCACTTTACTTTCCCCCATATTTAGTCAATTCGAAGTAGATACCAGCACCTAAATAATTACGAACAGCATTCAATTATTCGGCGGTTGCAATCTGATAGGGATCACCTTCAAGTCCCGTTCCTCCAGCAAAGCTCACTGCCGCATATGCCTTACCTTCATCTGTCGCGAACAATCCGGGTATACCACTTAGCACCACTAGCTAGATCTATTATAATGGAACTAATTGTATTTAATAGTGACCGCTGTCATCAGTATTGTCACATGACAAATTAATTTAGTAGTCATTTACCGAAGCCGACAACGGAGATTGTGCGAAGATTCATACTCAAAAGCATAATAATTCGCCCTACTTATGATAAGGTTCTCCACTCAGTCTGTACCGGCAAGCTTTCATACTAAAACAGATTATAGTAGACAACCCTTCAATTCATTTGCAGGAAGCCTTTAGCCTGGTACCGCTGGTACGTCAACTTCAACATCAGGCCCATCGTTTACGATGTACACTACTAAAGAACCATTAAGTTCTATTGTCGGACGTTTCGTTTCCCAATCTTCTAAACGCAGCTTTAATTCTGTTGATGACTCTGAAAAAAGAGTAAGGGGAGATGCCTCAATCTGAGCAAGCAAACGCCCCACGCTATCTGTTTCAATAATGAATTGAAAGGTGATCATGTGTTGGAGAACGTTTTGAAGTCTACGATCCATGCCTCTGCATCCGAGATTACATTCTTTGCTGCGTCGATGGAAGTATGACGTTCAAGAAATGCCGAACATTTTAAACTGATTCGTTTAACCATGTTTCCGTTCCCATCTTTGATGCTATTTTAGAATGTTTTTCTCCAAGTGTAATTGTCGAAGAAACAAAAACAAGGGAAGACCCAGTGAAGGACCTACCAGTAGCGTACCTGCAATCGGCAGCCATAAATATTTCATTTTCTTTCTGGTGCCTTCTAATAGAATAAATCCCATAAGCACGATCGCGGTAACTAAAACATCCATCCATGCAAAAGCTCCGATACGCGTACTGGTTATGGCTTCAAATAGGAGAGACAAATCGAGGCCGTTGCGCACGACCCAAGGGATGAATTGCGATTAGGGCAAGACGAGTCCCAAAAAAGATAATACTCCGTAAAAGTACTTCATTTATAACCCTCCATTATTTTGTAATTTGCAACTCCAAAAAGCTCGCAAAAGTCCGTTTGCTCCATCTTCGCTGCTGCGCGTGACCGCTCTTCAACCCATATCCTTCAAGGCTCCGTTCCAAGCCCTCAGCGCGATTTCCCAAAAAAACTTGCCCCTACTTATGGTACGGTTCACCGTGCTGTCTGTAACGGCAAGTTTTAGGGCCATTACTCTGGCAACCAGCGCAACTGACTTAGAGACGTATAAGCGAAAGAACTATTGAAAACTTTGGTCAACCCTATAGTTTTTTGACTACTTTCTATTGTTTGTACAGTAGTCTTAAAATCCACGTATTTGCTAGAATGTAACTAATGAATTTTTGAAACCGCTTTCATTTGGCGTGATGGGCAAGATGTATGTGCAATGGTTTAGTGCCTTCAGTTGCTCACGCGAGTTCAAATCTTGTTTTGTCCTCCATTATGGGTGAAGTGGCAGAGTGGTTGATTGCAGAGGGGAATCCCTTGTGGTACGGCAGTATCACCGAGAGTTCGAATCTCTCCTTTACCCAACTTAATAAGGTAAGGTGACAGAGTGGTCTAGAGTACTTGCTTGGAACGCATCTGTGGCTGTGAAGAGCCGCTTGAGGATTCGAACCTCTCGCCCTTCACCATAGCTTACTAGTTTGGTTCAGAGACCGAATGATTTGCTTATGTACAGATATTCTAAGGTTTATTGCACTCGAAGCCCACTAGATAATATCTCATAAAGGGGTTGATACAAACACTCAGAAGGCGGTACTAGGTAAGATGTTGGGATATGAATACGTCCCACGAAGTCTAGTCATTTGCTTTGATTAGCGTATAGGATGAAGAATTAAATAGTGTCTCTCAACTCCTAATAGGAGTAAATAGCAGCACGAAATCTTCAAAAAATACACAAAGTAGGAGATAATCAGATGAAAAAACCTCTTATTAAGAAAGCGTTGAGCTGTGTTCTTGTTGGCTCCACTCTTTCTACTGTTTTGATTACAGGGCAACCAGTACAAGCTGCCTTGGGGTATTGGCCTGAACCATTGCCGATATCAAATGAGTACTATTTGCATAATGAAACATTGCAGCCTTATGGGGCAGCATTCCAAATCGACGAATTGAAAAATTGGACTCCTGATAATGACCCCGATGCCCGATATAATCGGAGTGCTGTTCCTCTGGCAAAAAGGTGGATGGGACCATCCGTCAATCCTAATGCATCACGCGATGCAAGAATAATCCCTCTTAGTGGTACAAGTGCACGTGCAAGCCAATCACCGTCACAGGGTGGCGATGGCGCTTACACATATGCAATGACAAATTTCCAATACGTTGATATCAACAATTATTGGGGAGGCTCGTCAGCTGAGGGGCCAATTGCTATACCGACACCAGAGCATATAGACTCTGCACATAGAAACGGTGTAAAGGCAACTGGAACTATTTTCATCCCTTGGGGTGACAGTGCATATGGTGGTAAGTTTATTGATCAGTTGGTGGAACAGGACGCTAAAGGTAATTTTGTTGCTGCCGATAAATTAGTTGAAATTGCTCAGTATTATGGATTTGATGGTTTTACCATTAATCAAGAATCAAGTTCAAGTCCAGAGAGCATGGCAAAACTTAAAGAGATGCTCGCATATATTCAGGAGAAGAAGCCAGATAACTTTACTATGGCTTGGTATAACGGGAAAGGTCAATTAGGTGAATCTGACGTTAAAAATTGGATGCAAGATGGGGATACACGCTTAAATAACGACTGGTGGCTTGACATGAGCTGGAGAAATATTAATGCTTCAATTAAGTCAGTCGTAGACGCTGGTAGAAGCCCTTTTGATATCCATGCGACATGGGAGAACTTCCCTTATACCGACAAAGGTGCTGATGTTACTAATCTAATTGGTCCCGATGGGAAATTAAAAACATCTCTCGGTATTCTAGGGCCTAACGCAACACTCATTAGCTCTAAGAGTATCGATGATTTTATGAACCATGAAGACCTACGTTTGTGGACAGGTCCAGCATTCGATCCTAGAGATAAAACACGTACTCTCGGTGTTTTTCCTGGATTTTCAAATCTTGTTGCAGACCAAACACCAATTATAGGAAATGAATTTGCAACAAATTTCACAGTTGGTAACGGTAAGAAATTCTATGAAGACGGTATTGTTACTGGTAAGGAAAAGGGTTGGTATAACCGTTCACTAACGGATATAACACCAACTTGGCGTTGGATTGTTGATAGTAAAGGTTCTAAGCTAGCTCCTAATTTTGATTATGAAGATGCTTGGTGGGGAGGATCATCGTTAAAGTTATCAGGTAATCTAGACGCAAATCAAGCAAATCACATAAAGCTATACAGCTCACAGTTAGAGATCACTGATAATAGTAAGATAAGCATCACATATAAAACACCTGCTTCAGATGTCGATGTGTATGTTGGTTTATGCTTTGGCGATACTTATGACGATAGTAATTTCGAATTCTACCCTGTTCCAGCTGGTACAGAGAAGAATGGTTGGACAACCTCTACTATCGACCTATCAAAACACGATAAAAAAGCAATTGCGATATCATTGAAAATAAATGCAAATGAGGATGTTAAGGACTATTCTATAAATATCGGAAGACTTGCATTTACAACAAATGAAGCTGCTCCTGCAGCAACATCTGCAATTACACTTGATGATTCAATATATGTAAATGATACAACAGCAGAAGCAAGAATATATTGGGATAAATCTGCCAATGCGTCACTATACACCATCCATCGCGTATACGCTGATGGGACAAAAGAATTCATTGGCGCAACACCAAGTGATGCTTTTTATTTAGGTAGATTTGTAAGAGACAATGAAGAAGCACAGACTACTTTCGAAATTACATCATACAGCGCTAATGGAACAGTTGGCGGGGTAAAAACATTCAATTTCAACTGGCCAGCTGTTACGGGTGGTTTCGAAGTAGCGCAAGTAGAAGGTACTAATATTGCGTTGAACGTCCCGGTCGTTGATGATGGCTCTTTTGACCCTGGGGGCAAGGTTGACAAAATTAACGATGGTGTTATTCCAAACAGTAAATGGGCTTCAGGTAAAACAATTGCATCTGCTTACTTCGACTTGGGCAAAGATATGGATATTAGCCGTTGGGTTGTTAAGCATGCTAACGTTGCCGGTGCAGGTGAGGGCGTAGATTTTAATACCGACACGTTTGATTTACAGTATGCGAAAGATGATAGACAACCTATTTTAGATCCTAATGACCCTACTAGTAAGCAGAGAGTTATAAAATTAAATTACACAAAAGTCGATGAGGTAATCGGAAACCGTCAAGACGTTACCGACCGTGTACTTGATACTCCTATTACAGCACGTTATATTAGGCTTCACGTTACAAAAAGTGATAACTGTCCTTGGCATGCAATTCGTATCTATGAATTTGAATTGTATGAGAATCCTTATGTCCCTCATTCCACAGCCTTGCTAGACCGCAATGTAACAGTGAAAAATAATGTTGGAGCAACTGATTCTGTAGTTTTAGACAATGTTGCAATGCCTATCGGATCAGGGGGAACGGTTGCAGATGATACAGGTATCGTGAAAATCTATGACAGCCTGAAGTCTGACCAACCAATTGCAGAGGTAAAAGCTACACAACCAAACAATAAATACAAGCAGCTTAATCGTGGAGTGGCTTCTTTTGAGAATTTAACATTAATTCCTGAAGGCGGCAGATTGTATTACACAACTAATGTAAATGGAGTGGTGAGCTTACGTTCTAGTATTGAATATGCGCCTGAAGTTGGAACGGAAATTAAGCTACCAACATCAATTAAGCTGGAGCATTCTTTAATGGGTAACCAAACACGTAGTAAGTACGGTGTGTTTACCTTAGAAGGATTAGATGTTGGGACTTCTATGAAGATTTATGAAACTGCTGATTCACAATCACCTATTTTACATTCACAGCAAGTAGAAGAAGGCCAAGATTTCATTAGGCAGGCAAGAGTTCCGTTGTCCAAAGATGGTGGCACGCTGTATTATGAACTGAAACAATATGGGAAACCTAACTCAGGACGACTAGAATATACTTATGATCCTACTAATGAGCTTTATGTTGACCAAGCTTCTTTGAAGGATTTAGTCAATCGTTATAGTAATTTGCATGAAGCCAATTATGTTCCCGCTACATGGGGGCCATTCTCAATAGCTTTAAACGCTATTAAAGCAGCACTATCAACAGCAGTTACAGCGAGTGACGCAGAAGGATATAGAGCTGCATTAGAAGAATCGGCCTTAGCACTTCGTAGTATTGGAAATATTCAAAGACTTAAAGAAGTCTGTAACGAATATGAAAAAACATACACTGAAGATCAATATACAGCTGATAGCTTTAAACTCTTTAGTGATGTTTTAGAAAAAACTAAAGGTATTATCAGTGGAGTAGAATCTTCTACAATAGCTGTAACAAAGACTGAACTTGAAAAGTTAAGGTTTGATCTTGATAATGTGGTAAGTCGTTTGGTAGAGGGTGGAGACCACGTAGTTGATTCTGTAACCATAACCCCTAACGATGTGGATGGAAAGATCGGAACTACACTAACATTTAAAGCTAAAGTCGCAGGTAATGCTGGTGATACCGTTATTTGGGATGTGTACGGTAACTCAAGTCAATATACTACCATCAGTGATGGGGTACTCCGTGTTGCTGCTGACGAAGAAATTGGTGGTGTACTGACAGTTAAAGCAACTTCAACGTTTGATACAACAAAATCAGGAATAGCACAAGTGTTAGTAGTAAATGAACTACTTCCAAAAGTAATCAGTGTTACAATCCCTGACCAAGTTGACTTCGTTGAGGCTGGTAAGATTCAGCAATTCACTGCTAATGTGGCAGTAAAAAATGACGCATCAACATCCGTTACATGGGCTGTTTATGGTGCTGAAAATGTCGATACTAAAATTTTCAACGGATTGCTGATGGTTAACGAAAATGAAACAGCAGATCAGCTTACAATTAGAGCAACATCTGAAGTTGATTCGACGAAGTTTGCTGATAAAACGATTAGAGTAGTAAAAGATACAGATGAACCTTACACGATTACAGTTGGTGTTATGACTAATGGTTCAGTAACATCAGATCTATCGACAGCAAAACCAAGTCAAACTGTAAAATTGACAGTAACACCTGATGCTGGATATCAACTAAAAACAGGTTCTCTGAAAGTAAATGGCAATGTGATACTCGAAGATACATTTACAATGCCAGCTCAAGATGTAATAATTACTGCTGAATTTGAGAAGATTCCTGGAATAGAGCTTGTAAGCATTCAAGCACCGACAGCGATAACCGGATTGCCTAACGGAACTCTAAAGACAATCGCTGATCTTAAGCTACCTGCTACCGTTGTATTAGTAACTAATAACGGAAAAATGAATGCAGTTGTAGCTTGGGATGTGAATTCTGCTGATTACGATCCTTCAGTCAAGACAGAACAAACGTTTACAGTAAATGGCGAAGTAATATTGCCTTCTGACTTGGTAAATACCAATAGTATTTCATTGAAAGTAAGTATCGGAGTTACCGTATTAAAGAAACAAGTGGTTTCACCTCCAGTTGTCCAACCTCCATCAGGTGGTGGTGAAGTTACAACAAAGCCCGTTCCCGTTTATGAGACAACTGTTTCTCAAGGCAAGGTAACAACTGTAACTTCTGTGAAAACTACAGATGAAAATGGAATAGCAGTTACTACAGTACCTGGCAAACTGATTGATGATGCTATCACAACAGCTGTATCAAAAGCTGCTGATCAAGGTGTAAATACTGAAGTAGCAATTAAACTGGATGTGGACGCTCCATCAAATGCTAAAGCAGTCAAAGTTACATTATCAAATGAATCCTTGATGAAATTCACATCTAATACGGCGGTTACCTTAACAATATCTACGCCAATCGGAACAATGACATTTGGTCGAAATGCGATATCAAGCATCTCCGATCAAGCAACAGGAACTGTTACCATTACTGCTACGAAGATGGAACCATCAACATTAGATGCTGATTATCAGCACAAAGTTGGAGATAGACCCGTTGTGAATTTCGATATTACTAGCGGTGACAAGACGATATCGGAGTTTAGTGGAAACATAACAGTAACAATACCTTATGCACTTAAGTCCGATGAGAAGCCAATTGCAGTTGTAGCTTACCATATCAATACTGCTGGCCAACTTAATGTGGTGAAAAATGGTGTGTATGATGTGACAACCCAAACACTAACATTCAGTGTACCTCATTTCTCGCAATATGCTGTAGGGTACAACAATATTGAATTTACCGATGTTGCAGCCAACGCTTGGTACAATGATGCCGTAAGCTATTTAGCAGCAAGAGACATAACCAATGGATTAGGTAATGGGAACTTTGGTCCTGAAACAAAAGTTTCCCGCGCACAATCTCTGGTAATGATAATGAAAGCTTTTGGTATCAATCCAGATCAAAACTCTGAAAACAACTTCGGTGACGCTGGAAACACGTACTATACTGGGTATCTAGCAGCGGCAAAGCGGTTGGGTATAACAGATGGTGCGGGCAATAACATGTTTGCACCTGAAAAAGAAGTTACACGACAGGAAATGTTTGTATTGACATATAATACGCTTAAGAGCATTAATGCATTGCCGACCGGAACTACTCCAAATGAACTGAAAGACTTTAAAGATAGTGATTCAGTATCTGCTTATGCAACTGCTGCCATGACATACTTTGTGAATAATGGAGTTATATCTGGATTAAACGGTAACCTCTTACCAGTAGATAAAGCAACCAGAGCGGAATTTGCTCAGACACTCTACAATATTATGACAAAGTAAATTGCAATGACTAACAGAATAGACTAATACAAGCTATGACAAGCACACCTAATCTTAATTGTGAAGGTGTGCTTGTTTTCGTTTGCTAGTACTTGACGCTAACGTATATACGGGGTCTCTCTCTAAAACCTTATGTAATCTCTTAATTACTAGCTTTTTCATAAATTTCGACATTACTTGTGATAGGGTTCTCCGCGCTAGCTGAAACTGCAAGTTTTAGGGCCATCCCTTGCGGAATGGCCCTTTGCTAGATAGCAGCACGTTACGCCAAGTGCATAAAAATAGTCTCCATTGCCCCCCAAGGTGCCTCTTTCTCATCTACCTTCTTGAAACCATATTTTTCGTACAAATTAACATGATCACTGACAAGGTATACTTTATCGAATTCAAGTTCCTTAGCGTATGCCAAGGCAGATAAAATCAACTTTTCACTTAATCGATCGCCTCTGTACTGCTCTCCCACAAACACAAACCCGATATAAGGTGTATAGGAAACATCAGGTATGCAGTCTGTTTTTGCTAAAGTGCAATAGCCAGCAATACGATCACCATCTAATGCTGCAAAAACTCTTTCCCAGTCTGAAAAATGGAATTCTTTCATTTGTTTAGCTAAAGTAGTTCCTGCTTTCCATGAACAATTCAGCGCATACTCAGCAACGACTTGCCATAACTTATCGCTAGAATTAAGCGATTCTATTTGCATAAATACTCCCTTTCTTATAGGCAACTAGTCGCTAAATTACCTTTTTTCTTTTATTTCACTAGTCGCTCTCCGTTATCCAAACAAGCGTTCCGTTCTTATTCATAACTGTAAAGTATAACACTTGATATGAACTAACATGGTAAAATATGATTATATTTAAACACAACTACCTGTAAGCCTAAAACTGATTCAAGCAAACTTTAATACATATAGGGAGCCAGATGGCTCATCCTTCTGTGAACCAAAAAAGCTCTCAACAGCCTGTTGTTTCCGACTTGCCTAATACGTAGCCAATCCCAAACCCATACCCTGCAAAGCGCCCTACCAAGCCTACTTCCAGATTTCCCGATAAAACTTGCAGTCACTTATGGTACGGTTCACCCTGATTTATCTTCACCGCGGTACATCTGTTCCAAGCTCTAAGTGAATGAACCATAACATAATTCACATCAGTTGTATGGTTGTTATTAAGCAGATTGCGGGGACCATTTATACAGCACGTTCTCTCATACACTTTCGTCCTGCATAATAACCATAAGTAAATATCATTACAAAGACGAGGATGCCTCTGAACCATGCGTCAGTAAAAACCATCAATGATGGCATCCCAAGTGCAAATATTAACAATAAAATCCAGTTTATATAGGAGCGTTTGAATCGTCTTTTAAGAAAACCTTCAGAAATAATATTATATAGAACCATAAGGTAGGACAATGAAGCGAAAATCAAGGAAATCAAGAAAATTTGTTCCGTTACTGTCGCGGCGCTATCAATTAAAGCGATGAGCAGTATAAGTAATAACAAAAATACAAAATTAAAGTAGGTATAAATAAAAGGAATTCCAAAAGGTGCAATCTTCGTTTTTATGTAGTATTCAACACTTGCGGCTATATTTTTATCACTCTTGAATGTTACTGGATCAACTTGTTTAAATTTCAAACTATAGATTTCCTTTTCTATATCTTTATGTAATTCAAGCAACATCTCCCTTTTTAAAGACTCATTAGTTGTCTCTTTAAACTTAATGAATAATTTTAGTAAATCATAAGGAAGGAGCGAAGAGGCTTTAGATATCTTTTCAGCTACTGTAAAAAGGTCACTTTTTTCATTGAGGTATTTATATATTCCAAATTCAATGTCAGAGTAGATATCAAGAGCCTTATCTACCCGTTGTTGATTAGATTTACTGTTTTCAAGAAAGTTGCTTCTTAGCTCCTTATACATCCAAAAAAACTAATACTGTAACTATAATTGATATTGCAGCGGGTGTTGAATCAGGAAATAAGGTTCTTAAAAACTCGATAAAATAACTCATTAAATCACTCCTTTTATTTACAATTACGCTTGATATATCATTTAGTTCCGTTGATACCATACCGACTAAAAGAGCGTATTTTAATATTCCACTATTTTATTGAAAGGTATCGACTAACAAAAAAAGCCTTCTTTCGAAGGCGGTGTAATTAAATTCTTTCTGCTATTAGGATTAAACGCTATTTCAAATTGCTACACTACGCGGAAGCGGAACTGCCCCACTTCACATCAAACAGATGATGTAGCGTAGGATATAACGGTGTATCAGCTTGACGGTCTTCCTGCAAGAGTAAGTAAAGGTCCAGCTTCGTATTATCTTCACCATTAAGTGTGCGACTGTTCATCATGCGAAGCAATAACTGATGCACGCAGTTCATTGTTGCTGGATGTTCCGGATCCGTCCAGTTGCGATTGGTTTGAAAGAAAACATCCTCGTATCTGTGTAGGATAATCCAGCACAACTCGGTCTGTTGGTCCGAATCTAATGATTCTGGGAATAACAAAGCTCGAAAAAGGGATGCATCATCCATGTTGTGGCCGGCCATAGACAACCAGGATTGAATTTCTTGGAAAGTAATCTCGAAATTGACCATGAGGTAAGTATCACTGAACTGCAGATTAACCAATTGTGTATTCATTAATAGGTCCCCTTTATATAGTCTACGTTCATCACATAAAATTCTCGTTCATTGGATGCATAAATGGTTACTCTAATTGCTTCTGGGATGTCTTTTATCTCAATGATTGGAGCTTGCGCTTCAGATGAGAGTACCACACGATCGTAATTTTCAAAATTAATTATTGGGTTTCCGGTTGTGGGATCGTTTATGGTTTCATAAACGGTATAATACTTACCGTCCATACGTTTTTCTTGATGGGTTTTAACTGCCGGCCCACCATAATATTGACTAATCCCAAAGGTCACAGTAATTAAACTACCAGCCCCACCGTCCCCACTGCCTCCTCCAACAAACCCGATATCAGTAAAGGGTTGGCCGTTGCGGGGTCAATCCCTTGATTCATATCTAGCGAAGCTAAGTTTTGTTTTCGGATAATCGATTTCAGTTTGTTGGCATACTGACTATCCGTCGCATAACCAGCTCTTTGGAGTTCGTTAGCAAACTCATAAGGATTTTCTTTGGATAATGCGAAACGATAACGACTGTTTTTAAGTAGGAAATCCGAATGGTCAGCAAAAGATCCTGCTACGCTAGAGTAGCTCCGGAATTTTGAAGTCGTGGGCACACGTACGCCATCCACTTCTTCATGTGTTCTTGCCAAGCAATAATCACCTTTATATGATTTATTCGCTTTAATACCAAACAAATTATAATTGCATACTGCGTTTTTTTCCTATGGATTCGTGGGAATGAAATTTAGGGAAATCCTCCCCAATTTCATCGATATTACGGTCCTGATTTCAACAATTAGGGAATTTCTCCCTTTAAATTCACCTAATTAGCTCATAACAGCGGATTTCAGGCGATTTATAGGGAGGTTTTCCCTATAAATCAAACAAAAACACAATCTAAACACTCGCCCAAGCACAAACTATTTTCATCTACACCCAATTCGATAATTACTCCTCCCAAAACTAAGTTTCTTTACGATAGAGCCTCACCGTTTCCTTCAGGGTATCAAACGACCAACCTCATCCATCCCTTAGCATAATTAGAAACTTTTCCATGGTTGGATACCCAAGTAACTAACAGGAAATAGATAAATAAGCTCTATCTGAGGAATATCAAATTCAACGAAACCAGGATTTGCAGATTTTTTCCCTTGATATTCTTTTAAGTAAAATAGAATTCTCATGCTAGGTAAAGTACTGATAACTAACCATGCAATATTGTACCTTAGCTTCCTCGTCTTTAAAGCCCTCATGCAAGAAATATATGTAAGAAATATTGGTGCTGAATACATTAAGAACATCTGGTTTACTATTTCTTCATCCCAATCTTCAGTGTTCAGCTTCAAAAAATAGATAGTTATAAAATGCAAAAATACAACAATTAGAACTTGCAGAATCGCTTTAATCCTAATGTTCTTAAATTCACTTTTCACTATACCACCTCTTTATTTAGTAACAGTTCTGAATACCGATAGATTAATCCTCTATTTTCAATCTGTAAAAAACAAATAAAAAAGGAGCCGCGTAAAGAACACGACTCCCTCTTAATTAAACCGCATCAATGGCGGCACTTATGAATGGTGATTAGCGATAAACTGCTGTTCACGTACTTATTTCTTCGCAATATGCACTTTAAGCTGCTTGCCCTTCACCGTCGTCTCTCTCATCGCTTGCAGTACCATTGCACCTTTACCGTTCAAAATATCCACGTAGGTCACATTGTCCTGAATCGAGATAATACCGATATCTTCTGCAGATATACCCTCAAGCTTTGCGATTGTACCGACAAAGTCCACGGCTCTTAGCTTCTTTTTCTTGCCGCCGTTGAAGTACAGCTTCATGATCTCTTTATTCAAGCTTTCGCTTTTGTCCTTCTTGCGGACAGGCTGCTTGTTAATCTTCTGCTCGAAAGCTTCCTTCGCGTAAGCAACGGCATCATCCGAAGGAGCTTTCATGTTCGGGATGCTAAAGCCAATATAGCCTTCAATGTCCTTCACCCACTTTTGCTCATTTGGAGTGACAAAAGTGATCGCTTTGCCTGTCTTACCTGCACGAGCAGTTCTGCCTGTACGGTGCACGTAGCTTTCTTTTTCCAGTGGAATATCGTAATTAATCACGTGAGTGATGTTCTCGATATCAATACCTCTTGCCGCTACATCGGTAGCGATTAGATAACGGAACTGCCCTCTTTTAAAAGCATTCATGACCTCAAAACGCTCGTCCTGCTCCATTCCCCCGTGGATCTTATCACAGGGATATTCCAAATCAGCCAGCCCTCTAAATACCGCATTCACCTGTTCTTGTGTACGGCAAAAGATAATGCAGCTATCCGGATTCTCCACCGTAATAATATCGCTCAGTAGCGAGAACTTAGCAGCTTGTCTCACTTCGATCAACGCATGTTCAATTGTAGCGGTTGTAATTCCACTTGCTTGTATCTCAATTTCCGTTGGATCGCTCATATATTTCCGGCACAAATTCTTAATCACTTCCGGTAATGTAGCGGAGAAAACACAAGTCACCCGTTCTTTTGGCAGCTGCTTAATGATCTTTTCGATCTGTTCAATGAACCCCATGCTCAGCATTTCGTCTGCTTCATCGATGATCAAATACTTGATCCGATTTAGCGGAAGCGTGCCTCTTTCAATATGGTCGAACACACGTCCAGGCGTACCTACGACAACATGTGTTTTTTGAGTAAGTTCAATTTTTTGTGGAGCAAAAGGCTGCTTACCGAAAAGAGCCACGGCCTTAACCCGTTTAAATCGTCCAATGTTGGTGATATCCTCTTTCACTTGCATGGCAAGCTCCCGAGTAGGCGTTAGAATCAAAGCCTGCGGCTTATTCTCCACCCAATCCACCAAATCACAGACGGGGATTCCGTAAGCTGCCGTCTTTCCGCTACCCGTTTGCGATTTAACGATCAGATCCTTTTGCTGAAGAGCTACAGGGATCACTTTGCTTTGAACTTCTGTTGGCGTCTCATATTTCAGGACATCCAGCGCTTTAATAATGTCTTCGTTTAACTCATAATCTCTAAATTGCAATTCACTCATCGTTCAACCTCTTCTATGCCGATTGTTCTGGTTAAAGCGGAAACTCCGCGATCCTTCATCTTGTGCATACTTATCATTATAACAGCTATTGGCTCCCTTGATTCCATTCCTTATAGAACTGGTCCAGATAATTAAGCATAAAATCATGCCGTTCTTCTGCTAACTTGCGCCCATAGGTTGTATTCATCAGGAATTTTAATTTTAATAACTTCTCATAAAAATGATTGATAGCCGTTCCTTTGCTGTAATCCCTGTACTCCTTTTGAAGCGATTCATCTCTTGGAGACACTTCTGGATCATAAGCTGGACGACCTTTCGCCCCTGAGAAAATAAAGGTTCTGGCAATGCCAATCGCACCAAGCGCATCAAGTCGATCGGCATCTTGAACCACTTGGCCTTCAAGCGTCTGCATCGGTTCTCCCCCGCCACCACTAAAGGACATCGTCTCAATAATCATCATAATATGATTAATTTGTTGCTCATCTGTAAGGTTTGAAGAAAGCCAGGTACGTACTTTAAGCAAACCTTCTTCTTTAGACGGATTAAGCTTCTCGTCAGCAACATCATGCAGCAAGGCGGCCATCGTGCAAACAAATACATCTGCGCTCTCGATCTTGGCAATTTCAGCAGCGGTGTTGCGCACTCTATCGCAATGCCACCAGTCATGACCCGTAGTATCTTGTCCAAGTTGTTCTTTAACAAAATCTTCGGTCCGAGCTATAATTAAAGATTCATTCATCGTAGAAAAACTCCCTTTCCTTAAGGAATATCGAAGCCCTATTATAGCTGATAACTTGTCCATTCGCCCACAAGAAATCGAACCAATTATAAATTCTTGCTTGCACGACTCCAAATGATCGGCTATAATCGGCAGTAATCAAAATTTCGAAGGGAATTGGTTCTGATGAATACAAATACAATCATGCTGAATCAACTTCATTATTATCACAAACAGCGTTAGCACTCCTGAATTTTTTCAGGGAGGCTAACGCTACTCGCGTTGGCCTCCCTGCGGCATAGATCACGCGCAGGACCAAGAGGTCCTGCGCGTTTTTTTATTTTCTAAACTATGCCAATTCAAAGGAGCTACTAATGATGCAAAACATTAAAGGAACTTATGATTACTTCGGTCAAGAGCAAGCGCTCAGAAAGAACATTCAAAATACGCTGGAAGACTTGTTCGAGCTCTATGATTTTGAATCGATGGATACGACATTATTAAATGAATTGGAGTTATTAACCTCAAAATATGCAGGCGGGGACGAAATTCTCAAGGAAATGTACCAACTCACGGATCAGGGCAACCGCAAATTGGGGTTGCGTTATGATCTGACGATTCCTTTTGCCAAAGTGATCGCTTTAAATCCAGGGATAGAGTTTCCCTTCAAGCGGTATGAGATCGGAAAAGTGTTCCGAGATGGACCCGTAAAACGTGGGCGTCTGCGTGAATTCCTGCAATGTGATGTCGATGTGGTCGGCATTTCCGGCCCTGAGGCTGAAGCTGAGCTAATGCAACTGGCTACCGAAGCGTTCCGCAAGCTGGACATTCCTATCATCCTAAAATGGAACAATCGACGTTTTCTCGGTGAGATTCTAGAGTCCATCGGCGTACCTGCGGAAGAGCAACTATCCGTTATGCTTACCCTTGATAAACTTGAGAAAATCAACATTAGTGGAGTGGAGAACGAGTTGATTGGCAAGGGGCTAGAACGTGCAACCATCGCGGCGATTCTAGCGCTTATCGAAATGGATAATCCAAGCTTTGAGCAGTTATGCGACAAATACAATCTCACAACACAACCGGGTGCGTCAGAGGTTCTCGTCCTACAAAATCTAATCCAAGACATTGGACTAAAGGAGAATTGCCGCTTCGATCCTTTCTTATCCCGAGGTCTTTCATTCTACACAGGAACAGTTTACGAGATCTTTGATGCATCTGGTTCCTTTGCCTCAAGCTTGGGTGGCGGAGGCAGATATGACGCGATTATCGGACAGCTAGTGGGCAGAGAGGATAATCAATATCCTACGGTTGGGTTGTCTTTTGGTATGGAGTCAATCATGGCGCTCCTAGCAGAACGACCTATCCAAGAAAATAGCGCAGCTGATGTTATGGTCATTCCCATTGGTGAGACACTATCACAAGCTTTGATTGCAGCAGCCGACCTGCGCGCCTGTTCTATAAGAACCACTCTCGTATCCGGTAAAAGAAAATTAAAAAAGCAGCTCGCCACAGCCTCATCCAAAAACATCCGTTACGTTATTCTGATCGGCGAAAGCGAATCGAGTGTTGATAAGGTACGTCTGAAAGATATGGAGGAACAAACAGAGGTTATCGTTCCGCTGGATGAAGCTATTTACCTCATCACTGGCTAAGCTGGTATCCTCTTAATAAGATTCACATAAAAAAAAGACCCCGCCGACGGCCGGCGGGGCAAAGTTTATATTTAAGGGAGGTTATACAAGAACTATAACTATGCAAGCTTAACTTTTTATGAAAAAGAGATAAAAATACCCTTAATAATTCTTACGGTTTAGATCTTAAACTTGTCTACCAGCACCTGTAGTTCCTTGGCGCTTTGGGTATTCTCGTCAGCCACCGTAACTTCATGGAATGTCTTCTCAACGATATCAGCCGTCTTCACCGCAATATCCTGAATCCCAATAGCCCCCTCATTTACTGTAGCAGCCACTTCATTGACCGCAATAGAAATACTAGATACCGCCATACTTAGATGATCCGCCGCAGTCTCGAATTGATTCATCAGCAAATTCACCGTAGTAGCATCACTGTTATATTGCTGACTTACCTCCGTTAACCGCTCATAATCTCCAAGAACATTCTGGTCAATAAAAGCAAGTAACGCCTCTGAATTTTCCTTCATTAGTTCAACAGAAGCATATACACCTGAAACGACCCCTTGAATCCCAGCCGCAGTCTCTGACGATTTCTCAGCCAACTTGCGGATTTCACCAGCTACAACAGCAAATCCTCTACCTGCCTCACCTGCTCTAGCCGCTTCGATCGCTGCATTCAAAGCAAGCAGATTGGTCTGGCTAGTAATCGACAGAATCGTATCCGCCAGTACATTAATCTCTGAGATCGCATTCGACTGTTCAATTGCTTTTTCCATATCGATACGAACAGATTCATACACTCGCTTCGCATTATCCGTTGACTCTAACGCCTCATCTTGTAACGCCATCGCCCGCTCACTGATCTGTTTGGAAACTTCAGCGCCTTCCTTCACATTACTGGAGATCTCAGACACATTAATATCAATTTCAGTTATCGCTGCTGTCATCTCTTGTGTTGAAGCTGCTGTCTCCTCCATCCCTGCCGAAAGCTGCTGTGTAGTTGCCGAATTGTCATGAGCATTCTCCCGTACATCTATAGACAGCTTTTCAAGAGTCTCCGCATTATCAAGCACCTTGGTCGAGATCGTGATTAGACTACCCGCCATATCACGAAGAATAACCCGTGTTCGGAGCATCGCTATGGCTATCGTACCTGTTTCATCTTTGTTTTTCGTCAGATACTCGTACTGGGATTCATACGTCAAATTCAGATCTGCCGTTCTATTTATCAAATCTGTCAATTTAGCAATCGGTGAAGAGATTTTTTGGGCAAAATATAAAGCAATCAACAATGCAATAATCAAACTTCCTACACCCAGTATAATGTTAAAATTTCTCATATCAGTGACAGGCTTCACTATCTCATCTAAGTCAGCAGTTAATACAAGCAACCAGTTGGTCTCAGGAATTACCGTGTAAGCTGATTTCTTCTCCACATCATTATATGTATTATTAAACAGGCCATCTGCTACCTCTTCACCAGCCCTCACACGATCCATAACAGCCGAGATCAGAGCATTCTCAATCGGTTGTCCGATTTGTTTTTGATCCGGATGATACAGTTTATTTCCGTTCTCATCCAGTAAATAGGCATAAGAGCTCGTCGTGTTCACCACTTTTGTGTTTGCTAAATACTTAATCATACTATCTGCAGAAACCGCTGAAGCTACATATCCAATCATCTTCCCGTTACTCTTAACCGGATGTACAAATCCTACCACATAAGCCCCAGTAGATTTCGATTTCAGCGTTTCGCTAATTACCGGCGCCGCAGTCTCCATTACTTTCTTCGTATAATTTCTATCACTGAAATCCGTACCTATAAGCTTAATATCACTGTCAGCCACAGCGATTCCATTCATATCACTGACAAAAGCATGTTCGAGGTTCCCAGCATCCTTCACAATTCCCTGAAGGCTTATATTTACCTCATTCTGTAGCTTACTCCCCTTGGCAACGCCACCATTCCCTGCTTGGAGTAATAATTCGACAATTTCCGACCTTCCCGCAATAAGTTCAATACTTCTCTGCTCCTTCGAAATCATAGCCGATATGGTCTGAGCTTTATTCGTATTGACCTGCTTCATAGAATTCTCAGTAAGGCTCACAATGGCCTGAGTTGACCTTAAATATGTAAAAACCCCCATTACTGCAATACATAATAGGGTCACACCTATCATCATAAGTGATAGTTTAAGACGAATCTTCATTTTTCCTCATCCTTCCGACTACTGTTCATTAGAGAACAATGCAATTGTAAATAATACAACTACTATCGGATATGATGATAAATTAGTGAATATTGACGAAGCGAAAATACGGAAAATATCAAAAAATGTCGAATTTTTGCATATAAATGCAGAAAAAACTAGTTCTACTAGTTCGGTAATCTTCTTTTTACTAGTTATTAAGACCTGTTTTATTTCTAAGATGAAATAGGCGGTTCTGACTGGGATGCTGGGGAAACTTGCGTAATTGCACCATTTGTTAAAGGGTGTTTAGTTCTGCTACGTAAAAACAGACCAGACATTGCAGCGAGAATTTGCTGGAATAACATTCCTGAAATCACAGGGAGTGCAACAGCCGGAGGAAAATATTTTACTGCGAGCACAGCTCCCGCGCTTAAATTACGCATGCCGGAATTAAATTGTACGGCCACAGAATCTTCGTAGCTAAAGCGGAAACGGCGCGATACCAATGCTCCGATTACATATCCGAGAACTACGGTTACAAAGGTTACGCCAATAATAATCGCTAATTTACTATCCGGGTGTTTCAGATAACGGGCAATGCTAGCACCATTAATAGAAACAACCATGAACAACCCAACCTTTACAAATGGGGAAAGCGGAGGTCCACATACCGCATTCACCTTGCCTTTTGTCCATTGATTCAGAAGCATCCCGACTACCGAAGGAATGACAACCATCCATAGGAGTCCTATCATCATTTCCCCAAGCTGAATCTCCACACTCGCTCCCATGAGCAAATACAAGGTACCCGGAACGACAATCGGTGACAAGAGCGTATCGATTAGAATAAGTGCCAAAGTTAGTGCAATGTTCCCGCCGTATATGGATACCCACACCACGCTAACGACACCCGTTGGGATCGCAAACAACAGTACAAATCCTGTCACTGTGTAAGGATCTCCCGGAAAAACAGCACTTGCAACGAGCCAGCCAATGAGCGGCATCACGATATGAAGAATAACCATCAATACGATCAACTTCTGTGGTTTCAGCAGCACGCCCAGCAGATCTTTGAGATTGGATTTCAAGCTTCCGATCAATGTCATAAAGGCGAATATCCATGGGACGAGACCTGTGAATGGTAGGAGTCTGCTTTCATTAAGCACACCAACCACGATGGCAGTAGGTGTTAATAATGGCATGATTTTTTCGAGAACAACATTGGATTTGATGAGTCCATTTCTTATATTCGTAAGCATGTGTCGCATACCTTATGTATGGATTTCATACATTCCTTATCCGCAAATTTAAGTTGTAGCAGTCTCTATAAGCTTACAGAAATCATACAGGACTTTCCATTAATCTACTACACAAAAAAGGAACCAATTCATTAAATTGGCTCCTGGTACTTTTTTTATTAAAATACCTAAAGATTTAAACCCCTTGCGGAAACAATGCGTCCAGTGCTGGGCATGGCAGTTTATCCAGGAACTGAGCCAAAGGCGCTGGCATGTTACTATATAAGTCCTTCAGTGAGGTCCCCTGATAAATGTTGCCAATAATAACGGGATGACATAATTCAGAGATCAGGATGTCACCATTGCCATGTAGATGAAGCTGTTTCTTGCCCTCTATGCAGTGTGGAAAATAAACGCCCGGTTGCTCCTCGAACCCAAGCGCATCCATAAACCGGTCCATACAAGTAAAATACAGGGTCGTATCCTCTTCCTTCATAGCGATCAGTTCACTCACAGCATTCTTTAATTGTTCACGGGCAGCTATAGACTTCCAACCCGTATGATCCATGATAATACTGTTCTGAATCTCATGTGTTCTAACACCCATCGCATATACGTGATCACTAATTTCCTTCATATTATCCTGAGTTTCGCTGAACAACAGCGTTTCCAGCACCGTATCTACACTAGTTGCCGCGAACATAGTAATGTTCTCTCTAATTTTCTCGTAGATGCTTGGATGAATATTATAATAACGAGAGAAGGCGTCCGCTGTAGTAAAATTGAAGGAAATATGTATCGTCGTTAATCCTGCCGCGACCAATTGATCAATCCGTTCAGCATTTAAAAGACTGCCGTTTGAATTGAGCTGTGTCTGAATCCCTCTGGATGAGCAGTAGTTTACAATCTCCACACAGTCATCGAACTTTAATGTGACCTCGCCACCTGACAAGCGTACTCTTTTCAGACCAGGAAGCTCTTCAAGAATTCTGATAACCTCTTTAGCCTTGATGCTTTGTCCATCATTTCTATTATACGCACAACAATAATCGCAGCGAAAATTACAGTTCGAGGTAACTCCTATTTCTAAGCCTTCCAGCTCATAAGTAAGCGGTTTGTCTAGTTCCAATGCTTTATATCTCATTCTCTAAAGTCCTCCTGAAAAATAATGATTTGATTCAAGGGTTCAATCTTAGAGATTATAAAGGTTTATGGCTTAGGTTAATGTGAGGTATATAACAGTCGAAGTGTGTTTGAGAAATCCAGGTCAGCAGCTTTCGGACGTAACTTCGGGAATGTTTGGACTTCCGGCCGCTGTTGTCTCCAGATTTCTTTGATTTTACCGTATTAAACGGTTGAAATCCGGAGACAAAGGCGGTCGCTATCGCTCCTACAGTTCCAAACTTCCCTTCGTCACTACTCAGCTGATCTCATTTTTCGTAATGCTTTCCTTCTTCGAAAGAGTTACCACCTGATGGTACCCAAACGCTCTGGTGAATTTTCTTCTCATTTACGACTGAATAAATATAAATCCAACCTTCTTCGTTTTTGAATCTAACTTGTAAATGATAAGGATTATATTGTCTACCTTCTTGTCGACTAATTTCCCATTCTTGATTAGGGTATTTCTCCTCCAAATAGTGATTGAGTTGTTCTGTTTTTCGGGATACTTGATAATCAATCCAGTAGGGGCGAATAGCGAAGGATAATAGCAAAAGTACAGTTATTGAAGATACTATAATTAAACCAGACTTCCTAATCTTACGGGGTAAAAACAAGGCTACTCCAAATATAATGAGGACAAAAACAACCGAAAATATGATTTCTATTGCAGTAATTGGATGCAACATAACCCTCCTCTGAATCAGGCTTCTTTCGAGGTCCATGACCCATTTACTGGTCTGCACCAATAATTTCCACTATAATACTTTATTGTAAGCAGATACAACTCATGCAGAACGCTTGAAAGGAGCCAAAAGATGAGGAAAATCATCCTAAACGCACTCATTATTTTAATCGTCATTTTTGTTACAGGCTGTACATCTAATGCCGATACGGTTGATACACCGCTGTACTCAGGGAAAAGCTTATTTATAGGTGTTGTTGGTGAGGTCCCTAAAATAAGAGAAGAACATGTGCACTTCACAAGTATTTCTTTTGAGGAATTAGAAGATTATTCAAAACTCTCCTCCCAATATGATGCTGTAGTTATTACGAAAGAGCATCTGAAAGAAGCGGACGACAACAAGTATGTTAAAGTATACACAAATGCAAGTGTTCCTTTCTTCTTTATTGGAGCTACGAAATCATTTATGCCGTTTGTTCTTGAAGATGTATCGTATGAACACTCTTCTTTAACAAATTTTAATAATGATATGTATGTCACAGGCTATTTCCATAATGGTGAAAAATATAGATCTTGGGAATACGGGCTTTCCAACGGCAAAGTAAATGAACCCAACATTAAAAATGTATACTCAATGATGTTCACTACTATCGAGTCCATCAAGAATGGTACGTATGAATAGGCATATCCCCCTCCATAAGAGAAAGATCATTTATGCCGTGAAACCTATAAATTCCGATCCATTTTAGATTTCATATCCCAAACTCCCCACCTCCTGCACCCAGTCAAAATTGTGATGGGAGATGGCAAGGGAGATTTATAGGGAAAAACTCCCTATTTTCAGGATGATTTCTTCACAATTACCTAGTTATGCGGAATTTCTCCCTATAATACAGGAAATTTTCTAAAAAACGATGATATCCGCTGAAATATAGGGAGAAATTCCCTATACTCCACCTGTACAACCCTAAAATACAGAATTTATAGGGAGGATTTCCCTATACTTTAATAGATCTATTCCATTCTAGCTTTATGTGAGAAAGATAAGGATAATTTATTGCGCAAGCATATAATTTTTTTCTTTTATCGAGTAGGAGGGAGCGGCAAGCTCCCGTCCTCTCACACCACCGTACAAGCGGGTCCGCATACGGCGGTTCCAAAAGGTTAACAAAGTTCCAGATAACGTGAAAGCAAACTTTTCAGCCCTTTCGCTTCCCAGTAGGAAGTGGGAAGGGCATTATTCGTGTTCCGGGACATTTCCCATGCGCCTCGCCTCGAGTTGGCCAGCCTAAAACAGGCCCACTCTGGAACCCCAAGTGCCCGGAGTTCGCGGATTCGTGTGCGCACTCGTTTCCACTGCTTCTACAGACACATTCGGAGTCTTCTCCGAATCCACTGGTCCAACGTTTGGAGGTGTTTCTTCGCCGACGTCAGATGGAAATAGCCGAGCCACCCCATCAAATACCGGTTTAGTCGGCTGATTCGTTCTTCCATAGAAATGGACCAGGTTCGATTCGTCAGTTCACGAATTCTTTCCTTGAATCGTGAGATTGTCTTCGGTGCTAATCGAATCATTGCCTGTTTCTGGCTCAGGAAACTAAACCCTAGAAACTTCCGGTGCCAGGGTCTGGCTACCGCACTTTTCTCCCTGTTCACTTTCAGTTGTAGCTTTCCTTCCACTAATCGGCTAACCGATTCCATAACACGTTCCCCTGCTCGCTTACTCGCCACAAAGATATTGCAGTCGTCCGCATAGCGCACAAACCGCAGGCCTCGTCCGGTCAATTCCTTATCCAGATCATCCAATAGAATATTCGCTAAGAGTGGACTGAGCGGACCGCCTTGTGGCGTTCCTTCCCTGCTGCGCTCTCGTTTTCCATCCACCATGACTCCAGCGTTTAGATAGGCACGAATCAGTGTCAACACTCTTTTATCTACCACTTTTCGCGCAACTCTTGCCATCAGCATGTCGTGATTTACCTGGTCAAAGAATTTCTCCAAATCTAGGTCCACGACCCATCTCAGGCCACTTTGGATGTATCTTTGGGCTTGTTTAACGGCGTCATGCGCACTCTTTCCCGGCCGAAAGCCGTAGCTATACCATGAAAAGTGTGCGTCAAAGATCGGGTTCATCACTTGTAGAAGGGCTTGCTGGAGAAAACGGTCCATCACGGTCGGGATACCTAGCAGCCGTACACCGCCTCCGGGTTTGGGGATTTCCACCCGTTTGACTGGCGCAGGTCTGTAGGTTCCTGTTAGAAGTTCGGCTTTTGCCGATTCCCAGTGTGTTTTCAAGTAAGCTTGTAGATTCGCTACCGTTACATTGTCCACGCCGGGCGCTCCTCCGTTTTGCACCACTCGTTTGTAAGCGAGTCGTAGGTTATCTCCTTCGAGCATTCGCTCCAGCAAGTTGTTCTCTGCTTCGCGATTGGAAGGGGCGACTTGTGCCGACGAAGAACTCGGCGCTCCGGCATACCCTGGCGGCTTCACCGCTTCTCTTTGCCGCAAGCTCTCTTGCGAGATATTCTGCTGTCGTTGCTCTTCATACGAACTCATCGTCTTCCTCTCTCCTTTCGGTTCAGCCCTTCCGTAGCTGTTGCAACAGCTTACGTACTATGGCCTCTGCTGACTCCTGCCGGTTCAGCGCAGCCTCTCGGCTACGGTTACAAGTTTTTTTTCTTGCATATCCAGCAGGCCTCCCCAGATAAGAACGTTATCTTTCCGCCCGCGACCACTGAAGTATACCGCACCAGCCCTTGGCGGCTTTGGATTTCGTCATGTTTAGGTGACTCATCCGGCTGACACAGCCTCAAATTCAGTTCGTGTACCTTGGCCCGTGCTTTTGCCTCCGGCTTCCTTCAGATTCCGCCTCGCGGTGGACACCCTTGCCCTTGGCTAACGGTAGGCGCTCGCCAGCCCCCGTTCGGGACTTTCACCCTAAAGATAACGCCCATGCTGGGCGTACTAAGAAAAAAAGGCTGCCAAATGGCAGCCCTTTTCTTTTGATAACGTATCATAATCCCGCCTACAACTCCACCGACTTGCCCATCTCATTCCAGACAGGCTGTCCAATCAAGCCCACACGCCAAATTGCAATCCCTTTTAGACCGTAACGCTTGGCAAGTCCAACCTTGGAATTTACTGATGTTTCATTCTCACTGTATACGGAAATACCGAGAATCAGCTTATCCTTACTCACTTGCTGAAGTGCAAGCCGGATGCCTTCATCAACTAAACTCATCGGCTCTGGAATTTTTTTCTCTTGCAAATAATCATAAGCCATAATGACCAAATCGTCTGCGAGGCTTCCCAGCGTCTTGTAATCATAACCTTTATAAGAGCTGTTTAATGGATGAAGAATAACCGTGAGCTTAAGACCTGCTGCATGTGCTTTTTGAGACAAATTCTTCACAAAAGCATTGTAATCGGCTTGCACCTTTGCTTTATCTCCCGTTAGACCCAGTCCTTCGAGATCCAGCGTGATGCCTTGGAATCCCTTTTGTGTAGCCAGATCAATGATTCCTGTAATCGTCTGCTCTTGAAGCACTTTATCTTCCAGATTCTTCGTGAGCTCCGCTGCAGTGTCACCAGAAAAGACCATCAGATAAGGCGCTGTGCCACCTGCTGCTGCATTCGAGATAATAGACTCTGGGGTTACATCCCCAGCTGCTTGAGGCCATCTAAAGTCAGTGCCTGTCGTGGTGAATTGTCCACTTTTATCAATCCCGCTCCACCCAAAAGCTACAGCATCAAAGCTAGGAAGTAACGAAATTTCACTGTATGAGCTAAGCGCATAAAAGCCCAGCTTATACATATCCGTCTTTGGTGAAGTGATCGATACCGTTTTGGTTGCTTGATCCCAAGCTACGCCCGCACCAAACTGCTGGCCGAAAAAGCTGAGTGGAATCATCGTGTTATTACGGATCGTTTGCGGGGCAACCCCTAGCTTCACAACTTCGCCGTTTACGCCTGCATTTTTACTACCAAGGGTCAACGTTACCACTTTAGTACCCGCTGTATCCGTCTTGGTCGCGGTAATTTTCTTAAGCGCTTGATTCCACTCTACGTTGATCCCCAGCGCTTCTGATATCGCCCGGAATGGAACCATCGTTGTTCCGTTCATCACAACAGGCTCTACTGGAAACGGCAGTGCATAACCATCCAGCACAATACTAACTCCACCTGCGGGTGCTGCTTGTGTAGTGTTTTGGAATAATGCCGTGGTGCCGCCTAGCGAAATCGCCAGACATAAAACCAATTTGCCAATCCGTTTGTTCATGACTGTTAAGTCTCCCATCTTCCATAATATGAAGTGTAATCTCTTAAACTCTTTATATGTCTTCTACCATTTTACCAAAGATTATCCAATTGTAAAATTAATAGATTGTCATTTATGAGTTTCGAAATTATTATTTTTCATATTAGTAGAGGTCGACAAAATTACATAAACACGCTCAAAAAGGTTCCCACTGCTCGTTCAACATCTACATCCACAGCGACTCGTATGGGTTTACCCACTTTTGGCAGAGCCCGCAAATCCGCTACGACCATTCCCGATGTAAACTCACCTTTGTGCTCCACACGAACATTCATTTCTTTATAGGTTACTAGATCTGGTTGCAGCGCAACCATAAGCGCGAGCGGATCATGCAGCGGTGCACTGTTAATCAAAAAGTTCGCTTCACGATAGAAATTAAAATAATGAGTGAGCGATTGTTCCATAAACGAAATGATCTCTTTATTCTCTTCACGTCCAAAACGGTTTAATAAATCGATATGCTCTTGGGTAATCCGCGTCTTAAGCGTAACGTCTAAACCCACCATCATTACGGGAAGTCCAGATGTAAATACATGATCTGCAGCTTCAGGGTCTCCAGCAATATTCGCTTCTGCAACCGGTGTTCTATTGCCGGGATTGAAGATCGTACCGCCCATCACCACTACTTTTTTCAAAGTATTCTTAATACCAGGATCCATATCAAGCGCCATCGAAAGGTTGGTTAGATGTGCCAGTGTAACTAATACAATTTCTCCGGGATTCTCATTAGCCATCCGGACAATAAACTCTGATGCAGTTTCGCTAATGGGACGCTGGCTGGATGGAGCAATTTCCACATTACCAATACCGTTCTCACCATGCACATGAGTGGCGTAGCCTGAGTGCTCACGAACAAGTGCCTTGGATGCTCCAATAGCTACAGGAATCTCATAACCAGGCTTAGCAAGCTCAATCAGTCGCAGTGAATTGTCCGCCGCCTTGTCGACATCAATATTCCCAAAAACGGTTGTAATTCCTTCTACAATTACGTTTGGAGCGCGTAAGGCATACAGAATCGCCAGTGCGTCATCAATACCTGTGTCTACATCAATAATAATTCGTGTTTTGCTCATTTATGTTCTCTCCCACCCTGCAATGTCGTATGGATTATCATATCACGGCCTACCAGTACGCTCAATTTTATTCATTTGCTGTTCTTTAAAAGTATGAATAAAGCTTTCAGGATCACACTCTACCAAATAAGTATATACACCCTTACTCGTGTACAGATAGAACATCCCCTCTGAACCTCCCATCGAGCGATAGGACATATCTAAAATATCTTTTATTGGAAATTCACGATGACGAGTCACGACTCTATCTTTGTACAAATACATTAAGCGATTGCATGTAATACTTCGTTGTTCTCCATCCTTAATTTCTCGCTGTATCTTATAATACGGAAGCTGAGCTACCCATTTCATTTGAAGTCCTCCTGCTTGACGTAATGGACTCCATTTTATTATTCTTTTTACCTTTTTGCAAAATAAAGAAGCTCGACGATCCCCTTAGAAGGAATCATCAAGCTTCAGGAATACCTTTTATTTCGCAGTATAAGCTACAGCTGCTCGGCAAAAGCGTTCTAACGCTTCAACTAGAATAGATCTAGGACAAGCCAGATTGATCCGCAGATGACCTTGTCCCTCAGTTCCAAAGACAGAGCCTTCATTAAAAGCAACTTTAGCCTCTTTGTACATCAGCTGTTTAAGTCCATCTATATCCAGATTCAGACCGCGGCAGTCAACCCATAGCAGGTATGTGCCTTGCGGATGCATCACTTGGACCTGCGGCAAATGCTCCGACAGATAGCTAATCGCATAGTCCACATTGCCTGACACGTACTCTAAAAGCTCATCCAACCATTCTTCACCATCATTATAGGCAGCTTCTACTGCACCTTGGGCGAAGTAGCTAGCCATATGTAAACTCAAGGCTTTCATTTTTCGATCAAATTTAAGCTTCAATTCCGGATTGGAAGACACGATAAAAGAAGATTGTAACCCCGGTAGATTGAAGGTTTTGGTCGCGGCAAGTGTGGTTAGTGTAATATTCGCAATTTCCTCAGATAAGGATGCAAAAGGGATATGCTCATAACCTGGAAGCGCCAAGTCACAATGAATCTCATCAGAGATTACGGTCACTCCATAACGCAGACAGAGCTCACCAAGCTTCAGCAGCTCTTCTCTTTCCCATACTCTACCACCCGGATTATGCGGACTGCATAAAAGCAGCAGCTTGGCTCCACCTTGCATCAGCCCTTCCAATTGCTCATAATCCATCTCGAAGCGTCCATTACGAATAACAAGCGGATTCTTGGCGACCTTGCGATCATTCATTTGGATGACGTCATAGAAGGGATAATAGACTGGCGACTGTAAAATAACCTCGTCCCCTGGCTCGGTAAACAGCTCTACAGCAAAACTTAAGGAGGTTACGATTCCGGGAGAATCCGAAATCCATTCCGGTTTAATTTCCCAATCATGCCGTCTTCTGAACCACGACGTGATAGCTTCTTTATAAGAGTCACTAGGTACACTGTATCCGTAAACCCCTTGTTCTGCGCGGCGCAGAATCGCTTCCTTCACTGCAGGAGGACTTTCAAAATCCATGTCTGCCACCCAAAGTGGCATAATATCCTTCTCACCAAACAACTTCTCGGACTGGTCCCACTTGTAAGAACGTGTATTACGGCGGTCAATTACGCGATCGAAATCATACTTCAATTAAAGTCACCTCATCCTTATAAACTTGTCCCTTATTGTATCATGAGGCGGAGGATATCGCACTCTGGATAAGAAAGAACGCACTTGTCGAAAGTGCGCCCTCCTTAACTCTTATACAACTACGTGTTATTGCAGCCACTCTTCCAAATGCGATGCCACAAATCCATCATCCACCAGATGGGGATAGTCTCTGCGCACTCTGTTGATTTCCTCCACTTGCCCCGGGGATAATCGTTCCTCCGGATTTAGACACCATAAGCCTTCAAGCAATCCTTGTTGGCGAAGTACTTCATGAATACCCGGGATACAGCCATGAAAATGATGCGCGGGATCAAATATCGCCGCATTGCTATCCGTCACTTCAGCCCCAAGCGTCAACCAATTGGATGCCAACGAGGGTTCACTTCTGACCTTTTTAATCTCATTAAGCAGCTGTACTGCTTTGCTCGTCCAGACTGCCCAGTGACCGAGTAGGCCGCCGACTATTTTTTTCTCAACGGGCTTGCCGTTCACCATAAATCGGAAGGTCGTGAGCAGATCGCTGACAATATTATCATCATTTCCGGTGTACAGAGCAATTTCTTCGCTACGGCTGGATTCAAGCACAGCTCTGACTACATCCAGCGTCTGATAACGATTGAACGGCGCCATTTTGATGGCGATTACGCCTTCTATTTCAGCGAATGACTTCCAAAAATCAAAGCTTAAAATCCGTCCTCCCACCGACGGCTGAAGGTAGAAACCAAACACCGGAATCACATCTGCCACTCTGCGTGTTCGTTCTAGCAGTTCTTCCTCACTCAAGGTTTGCAGGCCTCCCATGCTAAGCAGTCCCGCTTCATACCCAAAGCTTGCGGCAAGGCGCGCTTCAAGAACAGCCTGATCCGTCCCACCGCAAATACCCGCTACTTTCATGAATGGCCGATTTAGCTGGGCAAGTTCCACCTCTTCCGCAGCTAGACGTAACACAGGTTCCAGCAGCCCTACTTCTGGATCCCTGATCTCGAATTGAGTGGAATGCACGGCAACCGCGACTCCACCCGCCCCGGAAGCAACATAATAACGGGTAAGTGCCCGTTGACGTCGCTCATCCAGCTTGCGCTCTTTAGTTAAGGCGAGAGGATGTGCGGGAATAGCCAACCCATCATGAAGCGCGGCATGTAATTCCGAAGTCAAAGGTACTCTTGTCAGTGTCATTAATATTTGCCCTCCCGCTCCTGAAAATGCGTAGGTTTATTCCAGGTTTCTCCGCCTTGCCCTATCCAATCGCCAATCCAGTCGATCATTTCGGCCAGCGATACCCGCGGATAGCCAAAGGTGGCAGCGGCTTTCGCTGCATTACTTAGCAGTGCAGTAGGTGCTTCTGCACCTGTAAAAATCGGCTCAATGCCTAACTTTCGGCCGAATTCATTCGCAGCCCAGCGCAGGGACAATGTCTCAGGCCCAGTAATGTTCATGACATTAGGCGGCGAACTGCAACGCAGCAGTGCTCGCAATGCGATTTCATTCGCATCCCCTTGCCAGATCACATTGGCATGACCCATTGTGATATCAATGGGAAGTCCCTCCCTAACCGATCGAGCAAGCTCCAGTAACACACCATACCGAAGATCAATGGCGTAGTTCAGCCGATAAATGAACATCGGCGTTCCATTTTTATGAGAGAAATGTTCAAATATACGCTCCCGGCCCAGACAGGATTGCCCATACTCCCCGTTCGCGTTCGGAGAAGTTCTTTCCGTTGCGCCTCCTTGGCTGACCGGAGTAAAAGGGTAAACGTTGCCTGTCGAGAATACAACCATTCGTGAATTACGGAACCTTTCCGCAACGCGGCCCGGCAGATAGGCATTCATCATCCAAGTGAAATGCTCATTCCCGGTCGTGCCGAATTTATTCCCGGCCATATAGAGAATATTTTGGATTTCAGGGAGTGACTGCAGCGCCTTATCGTCAGACAAATCGGCGGAGATAATCTCGACCCCTGCCTCTTCAAGCTCTCGTCTCAGCTCTTTATTCGAGAAACGGGATACGCCGATAACTTTCTTGTTTAGCCCCGCTTGGCGAATTGCATTCACCGCTAGCCTTGCGAGACTGGGTCCCATCTTGCCCCCTACGCCTAGTAGCATAATATCTCCATCGAGCTGGCTAAGTTCCTCAATCAGTGCTGCCGATGGACTTGCCAAGCGCTCCTCCAACTCTTGAACGGTTCGCATCATTGAACTCTCCTCTCCATTGACTCAAGTTTGTTGCTTTTACCACAAAAGACCTTATAGCTTGGTGTAATCGGACACGTTGCTAGCTGTAATTGAAAGCCAGGCTAGCTGAGATTAGAAACTAGCTTGTTGTGATCGGAAACCAAGCTAACTACAATCGAAAGCTAACTAGCTAGATTCACAAACCAGCTTGCTACAATCGAAAACTAACTCTCTGGTTGCAGAATGTGCAATAGAATTTCCAAATTCATCGCTAAAAAATGAATCTATTGCACTTCATACATCAGATTCCTGCCATAAGCTCGTTTAGTGGTAATTATCTGAAATTTCATTGCACATAGTGCAATAGAATCAAAATTCAGCCTCTCTGAGCGGAATCTATTGCATAAAATGCAATCACTCAAAGCAAAGCAATCATCTCATTCAAATCATTCAAATCATTCAAATCATTCAAAGCAATAAACCAAATTCAGTCCAGACAATCTAGTAAACTCATACTAACTTTTGTCGTTGTGTAGCTTAGGCGCTTGCCTTGTAATCCGCCGCTTGGCCTCATTCTCTTCCAACACCTTCAGCCCTAAGCGCCTCGCGGTAATATCCAACTCAATTTCATCGCCATCCTGCACAAGGGTCGCAATTCCTCCGATAGCCACTTCTGGAGCCGCAAATACGTACGGATTCGTGCGATATTTGCGACATACGCGACACTTGCGATTCGTGCAATGCGTGCGATTCGTACAATTTGTACAATTCGTGCGATATAAGTGTATTTCGTACACTTATAACAACTCCTGTTCCCGTAGATGGCAATTTAGTTGTACTATCTGCAATTAATAATCCAGAATGAGACTACAAACAGCGATTTGATAAGATTTAACTGTATGAAGTGCAATTAAAGTCCACATGAGACGATTACGATATACTGTAGTTGTATAAAGTGCAGCTATTTTATCTTCACAAGCATTTGATTATTTCAGTCTCGGCTATTATTTCGAGTGCACCGATTCCCTCTCGCTCAGCAACTCTTCTCTAAGCTCAACAGGGAGAAGAAAGTCAAAGTCACAACCGAGGTTCGCTTGAAGCACACGCTCATGAAACAGCAAGCCATACCCTCTGTCGTAGTGCGGCTTGGGCGCTTGCCATGAGACCCTACGTCGTGCCAATTCTTCATCCGACACCTTCAGCTCCAAGCGCCTCGCGGAAATATCCAGCTCAATTTCGTCGCCATCCTGCACAAGCGCCAGCGTACCACCAACAGCAGCTTCCGGCGCCGCATGTACAATCAATGCGCCATAGGAAGTACCGCTAATCCGCGCGTCAGAGATGCGGACCATGTCGCGTATGCCCTGCTTCAGCAGCTTTTTCGGAATCGGGATTTGCCCGATCTCCGGCATCGCTGGAGCACCCTTCGGGCCTGCGTTTTTAAGCACTAGCACACTGTTCTCATCCACGACCAGATCAGGATCATCGATCCGCTTATTTAGATCGGCCGGGCTCTCGAACACTACTGCGCGTCCGATATGCTTTTTGAGATGAGCGGATACAGCGGTTTGCTTGATCAGCGCCCCATCCGGCGCCAGATTCCCACGCAATACGGCAATCCCACCTTGGCTGTCCAGCGGCTCCTCCAAGGTACGAATCACATCTCTGTCCAGCGTTACTGCCTGAACCAGATTTTCTGCAACCGTTCTGCCCGTTACAGTCAAGCAATCCCCATGCAGCAGCGGCTCCAGCTCCTTCATCAGTGCGGGTACACCACCTGCCTCGAAATACTCCTCCATTTGATATTTGCCCGAAGGACGCAGGTTCAAAATAAACGGGGTCTGACTACTGATCCGGTCAAATGTCTCTAAAGGCAGCTTCATCCCCAGCCGCTGGGAGATCGCTATAAGATGGATGATAGCGTTCGTCGATCCGCCGCTCGCCATCGTAACTGTGATCGCATTCTCTATCGCCGCCGCAGTCATGATGTCGCGGGGACGAATGCCCTGGCGAACCAGCTCTACGATCTGCTTGCCCGTTCGCTCAGACATATGCCTGCGTCTGCTGTCCGGCGCCGGAATAGCCGCACAGCCCGGTAACGCCATGCCGATTGCTTCGGCGATCGAGGCCATCGTGCTTGCTGTGCCCATCACCATGCAGTGACCATCACTACGGCAAATTGCATTCTCTGCAACAGCCAGCTCTTCGTCACTTATATTTCCGGCTTTATGCTCCAGCGTAAAGCCATAACAATCCGTGCACGCTCCAAGGCTACGCCCGCCCAATCGGCCATTTAGCATAGGGCCACCTGTCAATACAATGGCTGGAATATTGGCGCTAGCGGCTGCCATCAGCTGAGCGGGTACCGTTTTATCGCAACCCCCAAGCAGCACTACCCCGTCAATGGGATGCCCCTTCATCATTTCTTCCGTATCCATCGCCATCAAATTACGCAGCAGCATCGTTGTAGGCTTCACATAAGGCTCACCAATCGAAATCGTCGGGAATTCCATCGGCACTCCCCCAGCCTGCCAAACACCACGCTTCACATAATCCACCAATTCATTAAAATGGGAATGGCATTTATTCAGCTCACTAAACGT